>NZ_LXJQ01000065.1:0-29991 GCF_001728925.1 Pseudomonas sp. 1D4 | reverse complement strand
AGTGCCAGGCCGTGTGGTGGGGGTTGTGGGGCGTTGGTGCGTGCAGGTCCGTTCCCGGGCTGAATGGGCGAGGCGTGCGTAGGGTGGACCGCGCTTTATCGGTCCACCATTGGCGTCGGGCTGGGCATGGCGGTTGGATGCGCGACGCGAGGGTTGGCTGGTGCGGGTAGCCCGGGCTTCAGCCCGGGACGGGCTGGCAGGCGGTCAGATCCAGACGTCGTTCTGCGCGGTGCGTTCGCCGCCTTCTTCGCCGGTGTTGATTACGCCTCGGGGCTCGATGAGCAGCATCTTCACTTCGCGTTCGGCATAGGGCTTGTGCTCGACGCCCTTGGGCACGACGTAGAGCTCACCGGGGCCGAGCAGGACGGCGCCGTCGCGGAGATCGATGCGCAGTTGGCCTTCGATCACCAGGAAGGCTTCGTCGGTGTCGGCGTGGGAATGCCAGATGAAGTCGCCTTCAATACGCACGACCTTGAACTGGTAGTCGTTCATTTCGACGATGACCTTCGGGGCCCACTGCTCGCTGAACAGGGAGAGCTTGTGCTGCAGGTTGATGCTCGGGTGGGTCGGCTGATGCACGGCGCGGCTCCTGGCTGACGGGGTGAGCTGTGAGGCTAGCGAGGGCCGTTGCGGTGCGCTTGTACGATCCTGCGGTTTTGTCGGCGGCGCGCCACTCGGCCACTCAGTGCGCTTTCGAAGCGGCTGTGGGGCCCGCAGCAGTTGCACGCCCTGGACGGTGAAGCGGCGAGGGCCTGGCCTGGTGTGCCCTCCCCGGCTGCCGGGGAGGGGCTTGGGGATCAGCGCAGGCGGTGGACCATGGCGGCGGCGACGCTGAGCACGTCCTGGCCGAGCTTCATGGATCGCTTGCCGTTCCAGCCGGTTTCCGGGGCGGGGTTGTCGTCGTGGTCCTTGAAGGGCATTTCGATGGTGAAGGACAGGCAGTCGAACGCCAGGCCGACGGCGTTGCAGGCCAGGGTGATGTTGGCCTGGCCGGGCTCGTCGCGGGGGTAGCCGTAGCGGGTCTGGAATTCGGCGCCCATGTCGACGAGGCGGCGGCGGAACTCTTCTTCCAGGGCGGCGAGGCGCGGGGTGTAGCCGGGGTTGCCTTCGCAGCCTGCGGTGAAGACGTGGGGGATTTCCTCATCGCCGTGGATGTCGAGGAACAGGTCGACACCGATGCGGCGCATCTGCTGCTGGACGAAGTGGACTTCAGGGGTCTCCGCTTCGCTGGCCGATTGCCAGGCGCGGTTGAGGTCCTTGCCGGCGGCGTTGGTGCGCAGGTGGCCACGGTAGGCGCCGTCGGGGTTCATGTTGGGGACGAGGTAGAGGTCGGCGGCGTCGAGCAGGCGCTCCAGCTCCGGGTCCTGGCACTGCTTGAGGCGCTCGATGATGCCTTCCATGAACCATTCGGCCATGTGCTCGCCAGGGTGCTGCTGGGCGATGATCCAGACGCGGCGCTGGGCCTGGGGGTTGCGGCTGACCTTGAGCAGGGGGATGTCGCGCCCTTCGAGGCTCTTGCCGGTGGCGACGATCTCGGCGCCGGCCGCTTCGACGGCCTGGCGGATGAGGGCGTCGTGGCGCGCGCGGCTGTAGGGCTCGAAGTAGGCGAACCAGATGTGCGACTGGGAGGGCTCCAGGCCGAAGTGCAGGCCGTTCTCGTCGAAGCGGCTGGGCACGCGGAACCAGTTGATCTGGTCATAGGAGGCGGCGGCGTTGTAGCCGGTCCAGGCGTGGGCGTAGGCGGACTGGCCGGCGTTGACCAGGCTGAAGTCGTGGCGGCTGCCGGGGGTCATGCCGTCGACCTTGAAGTGGAACCACTGGAAGTGGTGGCTGCGCAGGTCGGGGCGCATGGCGAGAAGGACGTGGCGGGGGTTGCTGGCGTCCTTGACTTCGATGTTGCCGCTGTCGAAATCGGCGCTGATCTTCATGGCTACCTCGGGCTGTGTCAGGGGTGCGCGCAAGAATGGCAGGTCGCCCGGTGCGGGCATATGCACCAGGCGACAAAGGCTTGCGTGATGGGGACGGATCAGTGGCCTTCGAGCCGGGAGAGGCGTTCTTCCAGTTCGGCGATGCGGGCTTCCAGTTGCTCGACGCGGCTCTCCAGGCCGGCGCGGGATTCGCTGCGCTCGGGGGCGTCCTGCCGGGTGGCGAGCAGCGCTTCGAGGTCGGCAGCCTCGCCCAGCAGGTGCATGAAGCGCTCTTCACGCTGGCCGCTCTGGCGCGGCAGCACGGTGGCCAGGCCACGGGCGGCGAGGCGGTCGAGGTGGTGGCGAACCTGATCCAGATCGTCGAACTCGTGCATGCGGCTGCTACGGGTGAGCAGTTCGCCAAGGGTCTGCGGGCCACGCAGCAACAACAGGCCGAGCAGGATGAGCTGCGGCTGGACCAGCTCGAGGGTCTTGTCGGCGCGCTGCTCCCAGCGGTCGGCGCGACTGCCCATTACCAGGCGAGCCAGGCCGCGCCCTTCAAGGGTGCGCATGCCCTGCCCCACCTGGCCGGCAGTGAGGTTCATCACCGGTTCGCGGCTGGTCTTCTGGTTGCTGGCCAGCACCAGGGCGTTGAGGGTCAGCGGGTAGGACTCGGGGGTGGTGGCCTGCTTCTCGATGAGGCTGCCGAGCAGGCGGACTTCGACGGCGCTCAGGGGCTCGTGGGTGAAGGGCGTTTCGATCTCGCTGGACATGGGGCCATCCATTGGTAGGAAAAGGCCCATAGCCTAGCAGGACGCCCGGCGGCTGCCTGCATGCGCGGCGCCCTGGTCCGGTCTGGCCGGCGCGCACCCGTCGCAACCCGCTGAATACCGCGTGCCCGCATATGGCGACAGACGTTCAATGATCCGAACATGAGCCTGCTACCGATGCCGTGTTTCAGGATACTTCCGGCCATTAAATCGAATTATTCGATTGTTATTATTCTGCGCAACAGTGTTTTTCATGGAGCTTATAGCGCTCTAAAAGAACCCAAAAATCAAATTAACCATCTGTTTTTAAAAGACAAATTAAGCACTATCAATGAAATCGATGGTCACCATTAGCCATCTCAACTTTTTTATCGATTTTATTTCTCTAACATTGCCCTCGTGTTCACTTTCAACCCCACTTTCCACGAGGAACCCACCATGAAAATGCGCATTCTTGCCAGCCTGTTCGCCGTCAGCCTGACCGCTACCGCCAGTGCCTTCGCCCTGCCCCAACAAACCCAGCAGGACTCGCTCCTGACCGCCGGTGCCGAACGCGCTGTGAATCCGCCGGTTGCCGAAAACGGCTCCGACCGCACCCTTGGCTTCCGCGTCGCTGAAGACGGCTCCGACCGCACTCCCGGCTTGCGCGTCGCTGAAGACGGCTCCGACCGTACCCCCGGCTTCCGTGTCGCTGAAGATGGCTCCGACCGCACCCCCGGCTTCCGCGTCGCTGAAGACGGCTCCGACCGCACCCCCGGCTTCCGTGTCGCTGAAGACGGCTCCGACCGCACCCCCGGTTTCCGTGTCGCTGAAGACGGCTCCGACCGTACCCCCGGCTTCCGCGTCGCCGAAGACGGCTCCGACCGTACCCCCGGCTTCCGCGTCGCTGAAGACGGCTCCGACCGCACCCCCGGCTTGCGCGTCGCTGAAGACGGCTCCGACCGTACTCCCGGTTTCCGTGTCGCCTGAGGCCGCACGGACCGGAGCGCATCCCGCTTGAGTCAATGTTGTCGCGAGGCCAGATCGATGCCTGAAACATCCAACGCTTGAAGGCGCCCTGACCGGCGCCTTCGGCGTTTATGGGCTTGGAACTTCCCATTGGCCAAGATCGACCGACGCCCCTGAGTGGACGTCATGTCAGGCTTTTGCCGCCCAATTTCGCCTGGGTTTTCTCAACTTCACGTCGGCCCGATTGCTCGGCTGCCCGACCGGGCCTAGAGTGCTCGGCGGCACCGCACGCACAAGGACCCGCCATGCCCGCCGTCACCCATGAGGACGCACAACGTCGCGCCGACGATATCCAGGCTTTCTACCGGGAGGTGGAACGTCTGCACGAGGAGCAGGCTCTGCTGCTCGACCCCGGCCAGCTCGATCAGCTCGGTGATCACCACCGCCAGGTGCTGGCCGACCTGCGCAGTCGCTACGACATCGACCATGACACCCAGACCCGTCGCCTGTCCCTGGGCATGCGCATCGCCTCGCTGCTGGGGGCGCTGGCCCTGGGCGCGAGCCTGCTGTTCTTCTTCTATCAGTTCTGGGGGCTGTTCAGCGAAACCGTGCAGGTGGCCATCCTGGTCGGCGCGACCCTGGGCACGCTGGGCCTGACCGCGCTGGTACGGCGCCACGACAGCACCGGCTATTTCAGCAAGCTGGCGGCCATGCTGGCCTTCGTCGCCTTCGTGCTGAACCTGGTGATGCTCGGGCAGATCTTCAACATCACCCCATCGGACAAGGCTTTCATCGCCTGGGGCGCCTACGGGCTGCTGCTGGCCTACGCCTGCAATGCACGCCTGCTGCTGGTGGCCGGGCTGCTGTGCCTGATGGCATTCATCTCGGCACGGGTGGGGACCTGGGGTGGCGGTTACTGGCTGTCCATGGGCGAGCACCCGGAGAATTTCCTGCCGGCGGCGGTGGCGGTGTTCCTCGTGCCGCAGTTGCTGTCCCAGGTGCGCTTCGGCGGCTTCGCCGCGACCTATCGCCTGGTGGGGCTGATCACCTTCTTCCTGGCCCTGCTGGTGCTGGCCAACTGGGGCCGCTCCAGCTACCTGCCCCTGGACAGCGACCTGATCGAGGGTGGCTACCAGCTCGGCGGCTTCGCCCTCGCGGCCCTCGGCATCTGGTTGGGCGCTCGGCGTGACTGGCCGGAGGTGATCAACGGCAGCCTGACCTTCCTGGTGATCTTCCTCTACACCAAGCTCTTCGACTGGTGGTGGGACCTGCTGCCGAAGTACCTGTTCTTCCTGCTGCTGGGTCTGATCGCCCTGCTCATCCTGGTGGTACTGAACCGCCTGCGCCGCAGTTGGCTGAAAGGAGGAGCCCGCTGATGAACAGCCTGAATCGCTATGCCCTCTCCGCGGCCCTCGGCCTGGTCCTGGTGGTCAACGGCCTGGCACTGGCCGGGGTCTGGTACAACCGCACCGGCAAACCGGACAGTCGCCTGGAACTGTCCCAGCGCGAGCTGAGCCGGGATTACTCGGATTTCGACTGGTCCGGTGAGAACAGCGGGCTCAGCCTGCGCCTGGACTGGCGCACGCCACGGGACGGGGACGAGCAGGAGATCCGCCTCGACCGTGCCGTGCTGGAGGAGATCGGGCTGCCTCTTGAAGGGCAGGAAGGCCACTACGAGACCCGCGAAAGCAGCACCTACGCCGTGCTCGAACTGGATGGCCCCGCCTGGGCCGCCGAGCTCGGCCGTGCCGAAGCCCGGCTGAAGGAGGCCCGCAAGGCCCTGGCGCGCAAGCGCAACGAGGAAAACACTGAACTGGAGGCCACGTATCGCAGCCTGTTCGAGTACGAGCGCGACCGCGCCAGCCGCCTGTTCGTGGTAGCCGCCGGTAGCGATGTGGAAGCCCTGCGCCAGCGCTACCCGGACCGCAAGCGCCATGCACTGGTGAGGGCCCGCCTTTACGCCTGGTACGACCACAACCAGACCCCGCCGCGCCTGCAAGCCCAGGTGAGCCGACTGGAAGTGGATGCGCTGCAGGTGCCTTATCGCTGGCGTCAGCAGGTGGAGGAGCGGCTGCCGGACGCCTACGACGAGCCGTTCAAGCCGATGCGCCTGAAAGTGGCCTACGGCAAGCGCCTGGAGCCCTGGATCGAGGACGTCAGCCTGCTGCGCTGAACGCCACGGATGACGCGGGCGGGGCAAGTGGCTAGCATGTGGCCACTTGCCCCAGGACGCTCCGATGTCAGCCCACCTGCCCCGCTTGCGTAACCAGCGCTTTCTCGTTGCCCTGCTCGTTCTCCTGCTGACCTGTGGCTTTGCTGTCACATCGCTGGTCAGCTACTACGCCTCCCTCCAGTCGATCCGCGACGGCATCGTCAACACCGAGCTGCCGCTGACCTCCGACAACGTCTATTCCGAGATACAGAAGGACCTGGTACGGCCCATCCTGATCTCGTCGATGATGAGCCGCGACACCTTCCTGCGGGACTGGGCCATGCAGGGCGAGCAGGACCCGGAGCGCATGACCCGCTACCTGCGGGAAGTCCAGGAGCATTACGGTGCCTTCACCAGCTTCTTCATCTCCGAGCGGACCCACACTTACTACCAGTCGCGCGGGGTGCTCAAACAAGTCTCCCGAGACGAGCCCCGGGACCTCTGGTATTACCGCGTGCGGGACATGGAGACGCCCTACGAGATCAACGTCGACGTCGACATGGCCAACCAGGACCGGCTGACGATCTTCATCAATTACAAGGTGCTGGATTACGACGGCCGCTTCATCGGCGCCACCGGGGTGGGTTTGACGGTGGACGCGGTGGTGAAGCTGATCGACGAGTATCAGCAGCGCTACCAGCGGACCATCTACTTCACCGACACCACCGGGCGCGTGGTGCTCACCAGTGCCCATGGCGGGCCGGCGGGCATTCGCGTGGGCCAGACGCTGGTTGATCTGCCGGGTCTGGCCCCGGTAGTACGGGCGGTGCTGCACCAGCGTGGCGGCAACCACCAGTACCGGGCCCCAGACGGCGAGCATTACCTCAACGCCCGCTTCATCCCCGAGCTGGACTGGTACCTGTTCGTCGACAAGACCGAAGAAGGCGCCCTGTCGCCGGTACGCAACGCGCTCTACCTCAACCTGGGCATCAGCCTGGCGGTGACCCTTGTGGTGCTGGTGCTGCTGTACCTGATGGTGCGCCGTTACCGCGACCGCATCGCCGCGCTGGCCACCACCGACAGCCTCACCGGGCTGCCCAACCGTCGCGGCTTCGACCTGCTGGCGGGCCAGGCACTGCAGGAGTCCCTACGCGACAAGCGCCCACTGACCGCCCTGCTGCTGGACCTGGATCACTTCAAGGAACTCAACGACACCCACGGCCACCTGGCCGGCGACCAGGTACTGCAAGGCTTTGCCGAGAACCTGCGAACGGGCGTGCGCCAGGCGGACATACTCTGCCGCTGGGGCGGCGAGGAGTTCATCCTGCTGCTCAAGGACACCGGCAGCGCGAAGGCGCTGCAGTTGGCGGAGAAGCTGCGGGAGCGAGTTGCCGAGACACACCATCACTTCGATGGTGGCGAGACGGCGGTAACCGTGAGCATCGGGCTTTCGGAACTACGCACCGGGGATACCCTGCACAGCCTCATCGCCCGCGCCGACCGGGCGCTCTACAGGGCGAAGCAGGCCGGGCGTGACCGCACCTGCAGCGAGCCCGGCGGACAGGACTGAGGGAAGGACAGCCTGCCGAGGTCAGGCAGTGACGTCGATGACGTTGCCCAGGTTCGGCGGGTTGCTGTTGCTCACCGGTGCGGGCAACGCTTCCAGCAGGGCCAAAGCCCCCTGGGCCTGGAGGTCGACGGACTTGTTCAGCACCGAGACCTGCACTTTCATGGCGAGCTGGGCCGCGCTGGCGTCGGAGATGGAGCTGGCGGAAACGTCCACGGCGGCCTCGCATGACAACGGAAGGAGATGGCGGGATTCTGAGGCCATGCTGGCGCCTCGAACAGCACCGTCAGTCGCCTGGAAGGTGCGCCGTTGCGTTTGCGGTGGCACGGGGAGCCCGAGCCGCCGAGCGGAAACGTCAACTACCGCTGCCACCTAGAAATCCCGCTTGTAGAACAGGTCCAGCGAGCTGGCCAGGCCGCTGGCGGCTTCCAGGTAGAGGCGCCGGGTCAATTCGTAGCGCAACGCAACCACGCTGGTGGGCTCCAGTACGCCGAGGCCGTAGCGGATGCTGAGGCGATCGGTGAGCACGCCGGTGGCGCCGTCGTCGCCGATCTGGAAGTCCTTGAGGCCAAGCTTCTGCGCCAGGTCGCTGGTCAGCGAAGAACTGCCGGACAAGCCCAGCGCCAGGGCGGCCTGACCCAGGGCGTTGCCGTCGCTGCCGCGCTCCAGGGGGCGCCCTAGTACCAGGTAGGACAGCGCCTGTTCCTGGCTCATGGCCGGGGTGGAGAACACTTGGGTGGTCGGCTCGTCGGCACGGCCGTTGAGGCGGATGCCAGCGGTGACGTCGCCGATCTTGCGCACCGCTTCCACGTCCAGGTAGGGCTGGTCCAGCGGGCCAGCGAACAGCAGGCGTGCGCGGCGCAGGTCGAGGCGCTGGCCGTAGGCACGGTAGCGGCCGTTCTTCAGGTTCAGTTCGCCGCGCGCGGCCAGGTTGTCGCCGACCTTGAGGTGCCCGGCGAGGTCGGCGGTCAGGCCGAAGCCGCTGAAGCTGAGCCGCTCCTGGCCCACTTCGACGTTGACGTCCATGGCCAGTTGCAGCGGGGCTTCCTCGTCCTGTTCGCCCACCAGGTGGGCATCCGACGAGAGCCGCACGGCCTGGGGCGGCAGTTCGCGGATCTTGATGGTGCCCCGGGGAACGCGCACGGTGCCGGACAGTGCCAACCGCCCTTCGGCCATATGCACACGCAGGTCGGGGTCAACATCGAGGTTGGCATAGGGCTCCACCGCCACCGGCAGGCTGTTGCCGCGCAGGGTCAGGTCCACGTCCAGGCCCTGGCTCCAGGCGACGCTGCCGCCCAGGCTGCCCTGGCCCTTGTCGCCACCGGTCCAGGTGCCGGACAGCTCGACCCGCTCGCCGGCGATGTGCGCATCCAGCTTGAGGTCTTCGATCCGCGTGGGCAGTTCGCCACCCACCAGGCGGCCTCCGCCCAGGCGCACCTGCCCGATCACGTTGGGTGCCAGCAGGGTGCCGCCGAGGGTGCCGCTGCCGTCGAGGCGCCCTTCCAGCTCCTCCACGCCCCGGGCGAAGGGGCGCAGCACGGCGAGGTCCAGGCCCTCCAACTGGAAGTCGCCCTGCAGCGGCTTGCGGGTCGGGCGCGGGTCGATGCGAGCGTCCAGGCGCAGGCGGCCGAGCTTGCCGCCCTCGAACAGCAGGCGGCTGTCCACCCGCTGCGGGCGCAGGCTGCTCTCCAGGCGCAGGCTCTGGTAGGGGAAGTCCAGCCATTGGCCCTTGGCCCCCTCCTCCCGCACCCGCAGCACGCCGCTGCCGGCATCCAGCAGGATGCGGCCGCTGGGGCCGGTGGACGGCAGTTGCAGCCGCAAGTCGCCGTCCAACTGTCCCTGCCAGGCGAAGTCATCCGGCAGCCAGGGCGCCAGGCTGGCCAGGGGGAAGTCCCGCAGGCGGTAATCCAGGTTGGGTTCGGGCATCAGGCGCTGCTGGCCGGCGCAGAGGCCTGCTTCGCCGGAGCGCCAGCAATGGGCGCCCAGGTCCAGGCGGCCGTCGGCCAGGCGCTGCAGCGAGGCGGCCTGTTCCAGGCGCCAGTCCTGGGTGCCGAGCCGCACGTCGCCACGGCTGAGGCGACCGCGCCAGTCGCCGTCCTTCAGTTGCCCGTCGAGGGCCAGACCAAGCCCGAGGTCGGGTCCCTTCAAGCTCAGCTCGGCCTGCTGCCGCTGGAGCGTGCCCGAGCCGGTCAGGCGCAGGTCACCCAGGGCGCGCTCGCCGGACTCGAGGTCGTCGGCATCGAGTTGCAGGGTGCCGTTCTGCCGGGCATCCAGCCTGGCCTGCAAGCGCAGTTGACGCAGGCGCTGGGGGCCAAGGCCGATCCGCTGGCCATCGAGGGAAAGTTGGCCCTGGGGCGCGTCGAGGCTGCCGGCGAGGTCGAGGCGCCCCTTGAGGCTGCCGAACAGGCCGGGCCAGAGCTGGCCAAGCCGATTGAGGGCGATGTCCAGGCGGCCGTCGAGGCGCTGCTCCAGACGGCCCTGGCCGTCGATGCGGTTGTCGCCCAGGCGTGCCTGGACCTGCTCCAGCGTCCAGCGCTGCCCTTCGCCACGGGCCTTGGCTTGCAGCACGGCGGGCTGGCCGCGCAACTGGCCCTTGAGGTCGAGGTCCGCCATGAGGGCGAGGCGATCGGCCATGCGCCCCTGGCTGGCGAGGTTGCCGGCCAGGCGACCGGGCAGCTCGGCGACCCAGTAGGCGGGGTCGAGGTCCTTGAGGGCGAGCTGGACGTCCCAATCCACACCGCTGGCGAAGCCCACCTGGACGCGCCCCTGGGCCTTGCCCTGGCCGGCGGCCAGACGCAGGTCGGCCAGTTCCACCTGGCCCAGATCACCCTTGAGCGGGCTGGCGAGGGTGAAGTCACCGGCCGGCCCCTTCAGGGCGGCGTCGAGTTGCCCGTGGTAGTGGCCATCGAGGTACTGCACCTGGCCGTCGAGGCGCTGCAGGCTGACGGGCGGCTCGTCGATCGCGGGATACAGCCGGCGCCAGGGGAAGTCACGCCAGGCGATACGGGCGTCCAGGGCCAGGGCCTGTTGCCAGTCGATCCGCCCGTTCAGGTCGAGCGTCTGCTCAGGCGCAGCCATCAGGGCCAGTTGCTTGAGGTCCGCCCCCTTGGCATCCACACGGCCGGCCAGGTCGAGGCGTACATCACCGCCCTCGCCCAGCAGGTTGGCGTGTCCCTTGACCGCGTAGCCCTGCGCCAGGTCGCCCTGGGCCTGGAGGGTGAGTTGCTGCAATTGCAGGGTGTCGGGCAGGTCCGCCGAGGGCTTGAAGGCGTCCACTTTCAGGGTGGCGGAGGCAGGCAGATAGTCGGCCAGGGGCTGCAGTTCGCCATCCAGGCGGCCTTGCAGGTAACCGGTGCTGTCGGCCTGGACGGTCAGTTGCCCTTGCAGGTCGCCCTTGGCGTGCAACGCCAGTGACCAGGCCTGGCTACCGGGCGCCGGCAACGCCAGGGTGCCGGTCGCCTCCAGCGGCCAATCCCCGCTGGGGGTGAGGTGCCCCTGCAGCTCCAGCGCGAGGTCGTCACGACGGAGGCTGACACGTTCCAGGGTGAGCCCGTCCGCCAGCCAGGTGGCGCGAAGCTGGAGATCGGCCAGCAGCGCCTCGCCATCCAGGCTGAGACGCCCCAGGCGAGCCTCGCCCAGGCGGATGCCGACCGGCAGCGCGAGGGCGGGCAGGCGGACGGGGCCATCGTCAGTGCTGCCGCCCTCCCCCGGGAACGACAGGGCCACCTCGTCGGCGGCCAGTTGGTCGATGCACAGCGTCATGCCCAGCAGGCAGCCGGGCTGCCAGTCCAGGCGCGGGGCGGTGATAGCGACCGAGCTTTCGCCCTGGCGCCACACCACACGCTGTGCCTGCCATTGGCCTCCCAGGTGGCCGCTGAAACCCTCTACTTCCAACCCCGGCACCAGGCCCAGTGCCCAGCGGGCGCCGCCCTCGCTGCCCAGCAGCCAGGCGCCGATCGCTCCCACGCCAGCCAGGGTGAGCCCCAGGGCGAGCAACGCCCCCTTGACCACGCGCCTCACAGCTCCGGCCCCATGGAGAAGTGGATGCGGAAGCCGCCTGGATCATCCAGGGCCTTGGCCAGGTCGAGGCGGATGGGCCCGACCGGGGAGACCCAGCGCACGCCGATGCCGGCGCCGGTCTTGAGCTTGTCCTTGAGGTTGTTGACGGCGTTGCCGCGGTCGACGAAGGCGGCGATGCGCCAGCGCTCGGCAACGGGGTACTGGTATTCGGCACTGCCCACCACCATGTAGCGGCCGCCGACCTTGTTGCCCTGGCGGTCCTCGGGGGAGAGCGTCTGGTAGTCATAGCCCCGCACGCTCTGGTCACCACCGGCGAAGAAGCGCAGCGAGGGCGGAATGGCACCGTAGTCGGTGGTGGCGATGCCGCCGGCCTGAACACGACCGAGCAGGCGATGACCGCCCGGGAGGGTGTAGAGCCCCTTGGCCATGGCGCTGGCGTAGGTCATGTCGGCCTCGGACAGCACGCCCTCCTTGGCGGCGCGCACGTCCAGTTGCAGGTGGTAGCCCTGGTTGGGGTCAAGGCGGTTGTCGCTGCGGGTGACGCTGTAGCCGATGCCGGGGATGAGGAAGCTGCTGCGCCCGTTGGGGCTGCCGTCACCGAAGTCGTAGTTCTCCTGCTCCCAGCGCAGGGAGACGACCCGCTGCCAGTCGTCCGGCAGCTTGGACTGCCATTGGCTGCCCAGGGTGAAGCGGCGGCTTTCGACGTCGGTGAGCTGTTCGCGCTGGAAGCCGCTGGTGAAGCGCAGGCTGTCGGTCAGCGGCGGGTCGAGGGGGATTTCGTACCAGGTGCCGACGCTCTGCCGTGCCGTGGAGATTTCGCTTTCCGCCCCCAGGCGGTGGCCTTGGGGGTTGATCCAATGGCGGGTCCAGTTGGCCCGGGCGCGGGGGCCGACGTCGGTGGAGAAGCCCACGCCCAGGCCCAGGGTGCGGGGTTTGACGGCGCCGAGACGCACCTTCACCGGGATCAGCCGGCCGGTACCGGGCTCCGGCTGGGCATCCACCCGCACTTCCTCGAAGTAGCCACTGGCCTGGAGGTTCTGGCTGAGCTTGGCAACCTGGTCGGCGTCGTAGGGCGTGTTGGGCGGGAACGGCACCAGGCGCGCCAGCAGTTCGGGGTCGAAGGGGGTGTCGCCGTCGAAGGCGACCCGGCCGAGTGCGTAGCGCGGCCCGCTGTCGTAGATCAGTTCGATGTCGGCGACACCGGCACGGGGGTCGATGTCCAGCCGCTGGGAACGGAAGCGGCCATCGAAAAAGCCATAACGCAGGGCCTGGCTCTGGATGAGTTTCTTGGCGTCTTCGTAGAGCCCGTGGTTGAGCGGCTCGCCCGGGGCCAGGGTTTTGCTTTTCGGCACCTTGAAGGCCTTGAGGTCAGCGGCTTCACCCTCCACCCGCACCGTCACCTGGCGCAGGCGGACGGGCTCGCCGGGCTGCACGCCCAGTCGCAGGACCGGGTCCTTGCCGGGGCGTACCTGGCTGTCGATCTCCGCCTGGTAGTAGCCGAGGGCCTGCGCCGCCTGGCGCGCCTGCTCTTCGGCGGCACGACGGAAACGACGCAGGGCGGTTTCATCTCGATCCCCCAGGCTGCCGATGAAGGCTTCGATATTGGCCTTCAACGCGGCATTGGCCGGGGTCACTTTCACTTCCAGCGAGGCCTTGGCCAGCGCAAGCGGGCACAGGGCCGACAGCGCGAGTGCCAGGAGGCCGCGCATTCCTTGACGAACATTCATGCGCGGGATGCTAGCACGGCGTTCCGCTGCCTTTCTTCAGTAGCAGGCGCCTCGTCGGCCGAGGATTTCGTGGCGCGATGTGTCGGGCTGACAGCCATGGCGGCTCAGGCGCTCACGCCAACGCCCTCCAGCGCCTGGGCCGGATTGGGGTGGAAGAAGACCCGCTCCAGCACAGGCCCGACGGCGACCTCGCCGAGCAACTGGTAGCCCTGGCGCTGGTAGAAATCGAGGTAGCGCGGGTTGCCGGTGTCCAGCACCACGCCCTGGGACCCGGCATCCTCGGCGCACCACTCATGCAGCGCCTGGAGCAGTCGCTCGCCCAGTTGGCGCCCCTGGAACTCCGGGTGGATGCCGAGCAATGGCAGCACGTGGTAGGGGCCGGGTGGCAGGCAGGCGAGCACTGCCTCGTGGTATTCGAGGAAGCGCCGGGTGCAACCCAGGCCGGTGGTCAGCAGCATGCGCAGTCGCCAACCCCAGCTTTCGGTGATATCCAGCCGCCGCTGGGGCGGGGCGATGAGGGCGATGCCCACCAGGCGCTCTTCGATCAGCAGGCCGATGGCCGGCAGCTCTTCGATGAAGTGCTGCCTGACCAGTTCCCGTACCGTGGCGCGTACGCGCTGGTCATAGCCGGGTCGCTCGGCATCCAGCAGGTAGGCGTAAGTGGGCTCATGCCGGTAGGCATGGTAGAGCAGCGAGCGGGCCTCACGGCTGTAGCCGCGGTCGAGCAGGCGCACTTCTACGGGCGCTTGGGTGACGTATCCGGGCATGCACGGTGTCCTCGTTGTTCTGGTTATGGTGGCCGCGATGGGCAGGCGCCCCGGCTGGCTGAAAAGCTAGCAGCCGCCCTGCCCTGCCGCCATGTGCTGGCAGGGCCGGCGGGCGTTGGGCTAGCATTCGATACTTTTTCCGGATGGCTGCCCCCATGAAGATCGTTTCGTTCAACATCAACGGCCTGCGCGCCCGCCCCCACCAGTTGGAGGCGCTGATCGCCAAGCACCAGCCCGACGTGATCGGTCTGCAGGAGACCAAGGTGGCCGACGAGCAGTTCCCGGAAGCGGAGATCCGCCAGCTCGGCTACCACGTCCACTACCACGGGCAGAAAGGCCACTACGGCGTGGCGCTGCTGTCGCGCCAGGCGCCGCTGGAGCTGCACAAGGGCTTCCCGGGGGATGACGAGGACGCCCAGCGCCGCTTCATCTACGGCACCTTCGCCGACGAACAGGGCAACCCGGTGACGGTGATGAACGGCTACTTCCCCCAGGGCGAGAGCCGCGACCACCCGGTGAAGTTCCCGGCCAAGCAACGCTTCTACGCCGACCTGCAGGCACTGCTGGAAAGCCGCTTCGCCCCCTCCCAGCCGCTGGTGGTGATGGGCGACATCAATATCTCGCCGGAAGACTGCGACATCGGCATCGGCGAGGAAAACCGCAAGCGCTGGCTGAAGACCGGCAAGTGCAGCTTCCTGCCGGAAGAGCGCGAGTGGCTGGCCACCCTGAAGGGCTGGGGCCTGGTGGACAGCTTCCGCCACCTCCACCCCGAGGTGAACGACCGCTTCAGTTGGTTCGACTACCGCAGCCGCGGTTTCGAAGACACCCCCAAGCGCGGCCTGCGCATCGACGTGATCCTCGCCAGCCAGCCGCTGCAGGCGCGCCTGCGCGATGCCGGGATCGACTACGACCTGCGCGGCATGGAGAAACCCTCCGACCATGCACCGATCTGGTTGGACCTGGCATGAATGAAAAGGGGCCGCTGAAGCGGCCCCTTTCTTTTGCGCATCAACTGCGTGGTGGCTCCTCCCCCAGGGGGACGATGGCCATGGTCAGCCGCGAGATGCAGCTGGGCTTGCCATCGTCGCCGCTGAGGCGAATGTCCCATACATGGGTGGAGCGCCCCAGGTGCACCGGCCGGGCAACCGCAGTGACCCGGCCGCTGCGCAGTCCGCGCAGGTGGTTGGCGTTCACTTCCAGCCCCACGCAGTAGAAACGGCTGTTGTCGATGCACAGGTAGGCGGCGGTGGAGCCGAGGGTTTCGGCCAGCACCACGGACGCGCCACCGTGGAGCAGGCCATAGGGTTGGTGGGTGCGGCCGTCCACCACCATGCTGGCGGTGATCGAGCCCTCGTCGAAGGCTTCGAAGCGGATGTCCAGCACCTCGCCGATGGTGTTGCGCAGGGTGGCGTTGAGGCGGTCCAGATCAGGGGTTTCGCGCCACAGGCTCATGTCGACTCCTTGGTGGATAGGCGCCGGGGCAACCGGCGCGGACTTCAGTCGTGCCAGAGCACCGTTTCGCGACGCGCGATCCACTCAGGGAAACGCGGCCCGTAGGTGCCTTCGACAACGTTGCGCTTGATCTTCAGGGTCGGCGTGAGGAAACCGTTGTCCACCGCCCAGACCTCTTTCACCAGCACCAGGCCGAGCAGGCGCTCGTGCTTGTCCAGCGCCTGGTTGACCTCGTCGAGCAGGGTCCGGAGGCTGCCTTCCAACTGCTCACGGGTGCCATTGCCGGCCTCCTGGCGACCCACCTCGGAGAGTACGCAGAGGGCCATCGGCTGCGGCAGGCCGTCCCCGACCACGCACACCTGCTCAATGCGGGTGTGCACGGCCAGGCGGTTCTCGATGGGGGCGGGAGCGACGTACTTGCCCTTGCTGGTCTTGAAGATTTCCTTGATGCGACCGGTGAGCCGCAGGTTGCCGTCGGCGTCCTGCTCGCCCTTGTCGCCGGTGCGCAGGAAGCCGTCGGAGGTGATGGTGTCGGCGGTGCGTTCCGGGTCCTTGTAGTAGCCCTGCATGGTGGCGCCACTGCGGACCTGGACTTCCCCTTCCTCGCTGATGCGCACTTCGACGCCGGGGCTGTTGCGACCGATCCAGCCGGTCTTCTGCTCGCCGGGGCGACAGACATGGGAATAACCGCAGTTCTCGGTCATGCCGTAGACCTCCAGTACGTCCAGCCCCAGGCGCTTGTACCAGTGCAGCAGCGCCTCGGGCACCGGGGCCGCGCCGCACAAGGCAACGCGCACGGCGTCGAGCCCCAGGCCGGCGAGCACCTTGCGCCCGATGAAGCGGCCGATCAACGGCAGACGCAACAGGCGGTCCAGCCTCTGGGCGGGCATTTTCTCGAAGACGCCCATCTGGAACTTGGTCCAGATGCGCGGCACGCCGAAGATCGCCGTGGGCCGCGCGCGGCGCAGGTCACGGAGGAAGGTATCGAGGCTTTCGGCGAAGAACACCGTCTGCCCGGCGTAGAGGGAGGCCATCTCGACAAACATCCGCTCGGCCACGTGACACAGCGGCAGGTAGGACAGCAGGCGATCGTTCTCGCTGGTGTTGAAGAGCTTCACGCCGTGCTCGGCAGCGAAGGCAAAGTTGCCGAAGCTCTGCATGACGCCTTTCGGCGTGCCGGTGGTGCCGGAGGTGTAGATGATGGTGGCGAGCTGCTCGGGGCGGGTGCGGGGGTTGTCACGGATGGGGGTCGAATCCAGCAGGTCCGACCAGGCGTAGTCGAAGGCACCCTCGGGGTGGATGGGCAGCGCGATGGTCGCCACACCCTCGGGAATCCCAGCGCTCATGGCGGGCCAGTCGTCCAGCTTGCCAATGAACGCCAGGGCGCTTTCGGAGTGCTCCAGCACCTGGCGGACGGACTCGGCGGTGAGGTTCGGGTAGAGCGGCACGGATACGTGCCCGGCCATCCAGATCGCCAGGTCGGCCACGATCCAGTGGGCACAGTTCTTGGAAATGATCGCGATGCGGCTGCCCGGGGGGAGGTCGCGCCCCCTGAGCCAACTGGCGGCGCGTCGCGCCTGGTCGCCGACATCGCCCCAGGTCAGCTCCTCCACCTGGCCACCCGCCATGGGCTGCACCAGGTAACGCTTGTTGGGATGACGTGCTTCGCGCTCGAAGAACATGTCGAGCGGCAAACGGACTGCATCAGCCACAGGGCCTCCTCCTTTTTTATTCTTTTGAATCGGGGACAACCAAGCACTTGCTTGGGCGACTATTCCACGCACGCCATCCCAGGCGCAAGTTAAGAAATGTATCGACCGTGGCCTCTGCCGAAGGCATACACAATTTGCAAAAAGGCCGGCTTGAGTGGGTATGAGGGGTCCGTATTCTCGCCGCCATGACGCCGGGCCCCTCTGACGGTTAGCGCCGCCATGTCGGAGTCATAGTTGGTTCAATTCGACTGAAAGGAGGGGCTCGTGACTGCCCTGGATGCGTTTCTCTTCGCCGACTTCCTCGGCACCCCAACCTGGCTCTGGCTGGTCTTCATCACCATCGTCGTATCTCTGCTGGCCTTCGACCTCGGCGTGCTCCACCGCAAGGAGCGCGAGATCGGCGTGAAGGAAAGCCTGATGCTCTCCGCCGGCTACATCACTGCGGGCCTGCTGTTCGGTCTATGGGTCTGGCACCAGAAAGGTGCCGACTCGAGCATGGACTACCTCACCGGCTTCCTGATCGAGAAGTCGCTGTCGATGGACAACGTGTTCCTGATGGCGATGATCTTCAGCTTCCTGGCCATCCCGCGGCAGTACCAGCACAAGGTGCTGTTCTGGGGAATCATGGGCGTGATCGTGCTGCGTGGCGTGATGATCGCCCTGGGCGCCGCACTGATCCATGAGTTCAGCTGGATCCTCTATGTGTTCGGCGTGTTCCTGGTCATCACCGGCGTGAAGATGCTGTTCGCCAAGGTGGACGATGAGCCGAACCTGGCGGAGAACCGTTTCGTGCGCTTCCTGCGACGTCACATGCGGATCACCAACGAGCTCCATGGCCAGCGCTTCTTCGTCCGCCAGCCGGACGCCAACGGCCGTGTCGTGCTCTGGGGTACGCCGCTGCTGCTGGCACTGGTGCTGATCGAGCTGGCCGACCTGGTGTTCGCGGTGGACAGCGTCCCGGCGATCTTCGCCATCACCCAGGACCCCTTCATCGTCTACACCTCCAACATTTTCGCCATCCTCGGCCTCCGCGCCCTGTACTTCGCCCTGGCGGCGCTCATCCACCGCTTCGCCTACCTGAAGTACGCCCTGGCCCTGGTGCTGGTGTTCATCGGCGGCAAGATCTTCCTGGTGGGTTTCATCGGCAAGATCCCTCCGGTCATCTCCTTGAGCGTGACCCTCAGCCTGCTGATCGGCGGCGTACTGTTCTCGCTCTGGAAGACGAGGGGCGACAAGGTCCCCAGCCACTGACCCGACAGCGCCCGGCCCCTTGGCCGGGCGCTTCGTTCAAGGGGACTCGGGGTTGGGGAACCAGGCCTCCAGGCCCGGTTTGTCGGTGTCGACCTTCGGGTCGTAGATGTAGCCCGAGACCCTTGGGTAGTTGTCCAGGTCGTTGCGCCAGAGCAGCGTCCCTTCGTACGGATGGCCATTGCGCGTGAGGGTGATACGCAACTGGGTCGCGGTATCGACAATCTCCGACTCGACGAAGGTCGCCCGCCCCGCCCAGACCTCCTCGCCCACCTCCCAATGCAGCGCCATCTCGCCTTCGTGCAGGTAGACCTTGAGGTCACCGCTGTAGGGCGTGCCGCTGTCCGGCAGACGGCCCACCACCCAGTAGCGGCCGACGAAGTAGGACGGGTCGGGATGATCGGCAGCGCCGGCGAACGGGATGCAGGCCACGGCCAGGAGCCAGACGAGTGCCTGGCGAGTGAAATCATGGATCACGGCAGTCTTCCTTGAACCCCACCGGGGTCACAGGCGATGGGGATGATGAAGCGCGCGCAGGTCCATCAGCCCGGCCAGGGGCATCGCGCCGTCGAGTTCGGCCAGGCTGGCGGTGCTCATGGCCAATGGCTGTTGGCGATTACCGTGGACGAGCAGGCCGGCAAGTTCCCCTACGAACGGGTTGTGGGTCACCAGCAGCAACTGGCTCTCCTCCCGCCGGGCAAGCCGGTCGAGCGCTTCGCGCGGGTCGCTTTCCGGGGTCAGCCAGCCCTCCACCAACACCGGCCCCTGGAATGCCAGGGCCTCGACCACCAGTTCGGCCGTCTGCCGGGCCCGCAGGTAGGGGCTGACGATGATCGCATCCAAGGGCGCTCCCGCCAGGCGGGCTGCGGCCTGCAGCACCTCCTGGCGGCCGTTGCGGGTCAGCGGGCGCTCCGCATCGGAGGCGGCCCGGGGCTCTGCCTCGCCGTGGCGCAGCAACCAGAGCTTCACAGCTTCGGCTCTTCGTCACGCGCCGGGTGGGGCGCCGGTGGCACGCTGTGGGCGGCCTCGCCTTCCGGTGCACGCGGGGCAGGCCAATCGGCGAAGGGCCAGGGTTTTTCCTCGGTATTGAAGGTGCCGAAGCGGCCGATCTGCGCCAGGTACTGGCTAAGGCTGTCACCGAAGGCCATCAGCCCGCCGTTGGGCGCGCCGTAGAAGGCGCGGTAGCCCAGTTGGGCCAGCACCACCACGCCAAGCACGATCTCAGCCAACTGCCAGACGATGACGAAGATCAGCATCCACAACACACGCAGCAGGATGGACTCGCGCTGCAGGTCTTCTTGCTCATTGCTCATGGTTAGCTCCTGGTCCTGGGGCGGCTGGTTCAGAAGCCGCTGGTGGGGATGAAGTCGACGTCGGTCTTCGGCTCGCCGCGCATCAGCACTTCGATCACCTGGGCCAGGGTGCGCCCTTCGAAGAGGATGGCGTGCAGTCCGGAAACCAGCGGCATGTAGACCTGCAACTCCTCGGCGCGGGCCTTCAGCACCTTGAGGGTGTTGACCCCTTCGGCCACCTCGCCCAGCCGGGCCACGGCATCCTCCAGGGACAGCCCCTCGCCCAGGGCAAAGCCCACCTGGTAGTTGCGGCTCTTGGGCGAGGAGCAGGTGACGATCAGGTCACCGACGCCGGCCAGGCCGAGGAAGGTCATGGGGTTGGCACCGAGCTTGACGGCGAAGCGGGTCATCTCCGCCAGTGCCCGGGTGATCAGCATGCTCTTGGTGTTCTCCCCCATGCCCAGGGCGGCGGCCATGCCGGCGATGATGGCGTAGACGTTCTTCAGCGCGCCGCCCAGCTCCACGCCGAAGCGGTCGGCGCTGGCGTAGACGCGGAAGGTCTTGCCGTGCAGGGCCTGCTGCACGCGCTGGCAGAGTTCGGCGTCTTCGCTGGCGACCACGGTAGCGGTCAGCGCGTGATCGGCCACTTCCTTGGCCAGGTTCGGGCCGGAGAGCACACCGATCCGCGCCTTGGGCGCCACGTCTTCGAGGATCTGGCTCATGAGTTTGAAGCTCTGCGCCTCGATACCCTTGGTCAGGCTCACCAGCAGCTTGCCTTCGAGCTGCTCGGCCACCGGCTCCAGAGCCTTGCGCAGGGCGCTGGAGGGGATGGCCACGAACACCAGGTCGCAGGCCGCCAGCACGGCGGGAAGGTCGGAACTGGGGCTGACCCCGGGGTGGATCTTCACCCCCTTGAGGTAGCGGGGGTTCTCGCGGTTCTGGCGAATCGCCTCGGCCTGCTGGGGGTCACGCATCCACTGCAGCACGCTGTTGCCGTTCTCGGCGAGGAGGTTGGCAATCGCGGTGCCGAAGCTGCCGCCACCCAGCACTGCGATCGATTGATCTCGAGTCATAACCAGTCCATGTAAAGCCACCCGGGTGGCGAATCCGCGCATTATACGGAGGCCCGAGCGACCAACCAGTCTCAAACCGGGCATCTGCCACTGGTCAAGCCGCGGGGGAGCGACGAAAATCCTGCATCTAATGTGACCGCTTCGTGGTTTTACGGTGCCGGACACCCGCCGAACGGCCATCACTCAACCTGGCAAGCCCCGCACCGAGACCCCTGCATGCCTCCACGCCCTTCACCCGCCCTCTCTATCCGACGGCCCGCACGCCGCCACGGTGCCCCGGGCGGGCGCGACCAAAGCGGAAACGCCCGGGAGCTGCTGCACATTGACTCCACGCTTACGGTCCCAGGAGGCACAACCCGATGACCCGCAGCTGGGATATCCACACCCGCACCCAACTCATCAGCCTCGGTCCCGCCCTGCTGCTGACCTTGCTGCTGACCGGCTTCTTCACCTTCGCCCGGCTGCAGGACCTGCGCCAGGAACTCAACCACACCGGCCAACTGATCGCCAACCAGTTGGCGCCGGCAGCCGAATACGGCGTGATCGCCGGCAATCGCCCAGTCCTGGAAGGCCTGCTCAAGGCCACCCTGGACACCCCCCATGTGCGCTTCCTGGAGGTGCGCGACCAGGACGACGCCATCCTTGCCTACGTCGAGCAGCCCGGCACCCTCGAGCGCAACGGGGCACAGGTGGAAATCTTCCACGCACCGATACGCCTGCAGCAGGTGAAGCTGGGCAACGAGACGCTGTTTCATGCCGGACGTAGCGAAAGCAAACTGGCCACCGGCTACCTCGGGCGCGTGGTGGTCGGCATGTCCAACGATGCGTTCAGCAGCCGCCAGCAGGAGATCCTGCTCAAGGCCACACTGTTGGCGCTGTTCGCCCTGGTCCTCACCTTCCTGGTAGCACGCCGCCTGGCCATCCGCCTTTCACAGCCCATCAGCGCCATGGGCCAGGCGGTGGAAGCCATCCAGGCCGGCAACTACCAGGCCAGCCTGCCGGTGATGGAGGAAGGCGAACTGGGCGATCTGGCCCGCCACATCAATAACCTCGCCAACGGCCTCGACCGGGCCAGCCGTGAACAGCGCCAGGCCATCGACCAGTTGATCGCCGCGCGGGAAGAAGCCGAGCAGGCCAACCGTGCCAAGTCCGACTTCCTGGCGATGATGAGCCATGAGCTGCGCACACCGATGAACGGCGTGCTGGGCATGCTGCAACTTCTTGAAACAACCGAGATGACCCAGGAGCAGGCCGAGTACGCCGCCCTGGCCACCGAATCCACCGAGCATCTGCTGAAGGTGATCAACGACATCCTCGACTTCTCCCGCATCGAGCGTGGCGCGCTGGAACTGGAGCGCATCGCCTTCAATCTGCTGGAGCTGATCAACGGCTCGGTGCAGGTGTTCCAGCACAGCGCCCAGCAGCGCGGCCTGGCGTTGATCATTGATACCCAGCCCGGCCTGGAGCAGGTGGAAGTCCAGGGCGACCCGACCCGTATCCGGCAGATCCTGGTGAACCTGGTCGGCAACGCCCTCAAGTTCACCGAGGAAGGCAGCATCCGCGTGGTCACCCAGTGGCAGGCACTGGACGACCAGGTGCTCTGGCTCACCTGCGCGGTGCACGACAGCGGCATCGGCATTCCACCAGAGCGGCTGGAGCACATGTTCGACGCCTTCCAGCAGGCCGACAGCTCCATTTCCCGGCGCTACGGCGGCACCGGCCTCGGCCTGCCCATCGCCCGCACCCTGGCCGAGCGCATGGGTGGCACCCTGCGCGCCGAAAGCCACCAGGACCAGGGCTCGGTCTTCACCCTGGAGATTCCCCTGCCCTTCCGCCAGCAGGCCATCCGCGCGGAGGACCCACACACGGACCCGGCCATGGCAGGCAGCGGCCAGGATGTGTTGCTGGTGGAGGACAACCCGGTCAACCAGACCGTGATCGAAGCCATGCTGCGCAGCCTCGGCTACCGCGTCAGCCTGGTCAGCGACGGTGCCCAGGCCGTGCAGGCGGCCTCTCGAAAGGGGTTTGCCGCCATTCTCATGGACTGCAGGCTGCCGGTACTCGATGGCTATGAAGCCACCCGTCAGATTCGCGGCATGAATGGTGATGCCCGGGTGCCCATCATCGCCCTCACCGCCAACGCCCTGCAGGGCGACCGCGAGGCGTGCCTGGAAGCAGGTATGAACGATTACCTCGCCAAGCCGTTCAAACGGGCAGACCTGCAGCGTGTACTGCAGCGCTGGCTGGGCGGCGCGACCGATTGCCCCCCGACCTTCGGTGAGTGGTCAGCGGGTGATAAAGTGCAGCAGGCTGTGCCCTCGGACCCGACCCCGCGCGACCCGGGACGATCGTAATGCAGGTGTACGAGTGTACTCTGTGACTTTCACTGCAACGCAACAGTCTATGACTAGTCTGCCGATTCGGCGCTATGCGCACGGCAGTGGACGAAATGCCAAGCCCTGCAGTTCGGGGACCATTTAGGAGCTCGCATGACAAGACAAAACGCCTATTCCCGGGAAGACCTGCTGCGCTGCAGTCGCGGTGAGCTGTTCGGACCTGGTAATGCGCAACTGCCCGCCCCCAACATGCTGATGATCGACCGGATCGTTCACATCAGCGAAACCGGCGGGAAGTACGGCAAGGGCGAAATCGTCGCCGAGCTCGACATCAACCCCGACCTGTGGTTCTTCGCCTGCCACTTCGAGGGCGACCCGGTGATGCCGGGCTGCCTGGGCCTGGATGCCATGTGGCAACTGGTGGGCTTCTACCTCGGCTGGCAGGGCAACCCCGGCCGCGGCCGCGCACTGGGCTCGGGCGAGGTGAAATTCTTCGGTCAGATCCTGCCGACCGCCAAGAAGATCACCTACAACATCCAGATCAAGCGCACCATCAACCGCTCGCTGATCCTCGGCATCGCCGATGGCACCGTCAGCGTCGACGGGCGCGAGATCTACAGCGCGGAAGGCCTCCGCGTCGGCCTCTTCACTTCAACTGACAGCTTCTAAGGGTTATCCGCATGCGTCGCGTCGTGATCACCGGCCTGGGCATCGTTTCCTGCCTGGGCAATGACAAGGAAACCGTATCCACCAACCTGCGTGCCGGCCGTGCCGGTATCCGCCACAACCCGGCCTACGCCGAGATGGGCTTGCGCAGCCACGTTTCCGGTTCCGTCGACCTGAACCTGGAAGAGCTGATCGATCGCAAGATCTTCCGCTTCATGGGTGACGCCGCTGCCTACGCCTACCTGGCGATGGAGCAGGCGATCAAGGACTCCGGCCTGACGCCCGAGCAGATATCCAACCCCCGCACCGGCCTCATCGCCGGCTCCGGTGGCGCGTCCACCGTCAACCAGATGGAAGCCATCGACACCCTGCGCGACAAGGGCGTCAAGCGCATCGGCCCATACCGCGTGACCCGTACCATGGGCAGCACCGTTTCCGCGTGCCTGGCCACCCCCTTCCAGATCAAGGGCGTGAACTTCTCCATCTCCTCCGCCTGCGCCACCAGTGCGCACTGCATCGGCCAGGCCATGGAACAGATCCAGCTCGGCAAGCAGGACGTGGTCTTTGCCGGTGGCGGCGAGGAAGAGCACTGGAGCCAGAGCTGCCTGTTCGACGCCATGGGTGCCCTCTCCACCCAGTACAACGACACCCCCGAGAAGGCCTCCCGCGCCTACGACGCCAAGCGTGACGGTTTCGTCATCGCCGGCGGCGGCGGCATGGTGGTGGTCGAGGAACTGGAGCACGCCCTCAAGCGCGGCGCCAAGATCTACGCCGAGATCGTCGGCTACGGTGCCACCTCCGACGGCTACGACATGGTCGCCCCGAGCGGCGAAGGTGCGGTCCGCTGCATGCAGCAGGCCCTGTCCACCGTCCAGGCCCCGATCGACTACCTCAACACCCACGGCACCTCCACCCCGGTAGGCGACGTGGCGGAGATCCGCGGCGTACGCGAAGTCTTCGGCGACAAGGCCCCGGTGATCAGCTCCACCAAGAGCCTGTCCGGCCACAGCCTGGGTGCCGCCGGCGTCCACGAGGCGATCTACTGCCTGCTGATGATGGAAGGCAACTTCATCGCCGCCTCGGCCAACATCGACGAACTGGACCCGGAAGTGGCCGACATGCCGATCCTTCGCCAGGTTCGCGAAGACGCCAAGCTGGACACGGTCATGTCCAACAGCTTCGGCTTCGGCGGCACCAACGCCACCCTGGTGCTGCAGCGCTTCAAGGGCTGACCTGCCCATTGGTGACACCTGAAGGCCCGTATCTCCGGATACGGGCCTTTTTCATGCCCCGCATAAAACCGGCATCAGATCTTTCCCAAACCCCGCCGCCGCATTCAAACCCTGCGCAACCTGAGCACTTGCACCCGCGCCGCCTGCGGCTTTGCCGTCATACCGCCAGGCGCAGGGGACAAGATCGAGCGCTTCTGAAAGCCCCCGCTCCTGCTGCCAGAAGAGAAGTGGCGGTTGCAGCCGAAGCGCACGCCCCTGGTGATCGCCAGCACCGCCGAAGAACATGCCCAGGCCGGGCACCGCAGACCAGCAGGAATACCTATACTCCACCGCGTCCCCCGCCTGGCCCCCACGGAGAAGTGCCCATGTTCCTGCGCCAGTTCCCCATCGCCCCGCGCGCCGCCTCGAGTTTTGCCCTCATCACCCTGCTGCTGATCTTCACCGGCCTGTTCTCGCTGAACCGCATGTCGGTGATCAACGATGCCTCCACCGATATGAGCCATAGCTGGATACCGAGCCTCAGGAACCTGGCCAAGCTGGAACTGCTGACCACCGAAATGCGCCAGGTGCAGTTGGGCCATGTGCTCGCCGAAGCCAGCACCAAGCCCACCCTTGAGCAGCGCCTGCAGGAGCTTGACGCCAGCCTGATCAAGACCAGCCAGGCCTACGAAAAGGACATGGACGCCGGGCGTGACACCGAACTGTTCCGCACCTTCCAGCAGCACTACAAACGCTTTCAGGACGAATCCACCCAGTTGCTGAACCTCTCCCGCAGCGGCGACAGCGCAAGCGCCTACCGCCTTGCCCAGGGCTCGCTGCTGGACAACTACCGCGCCACCATAAAGACCCTTCAGGCCCTGCTGGACTACAACACCGAAGGCGCCGAGCAGGCCAACGTAAAGGCCGACCAGGACTACGCCAGCGCCAAGAGCGCCGTGCTCAGCGTGCTGGCCCTGGCGGTACTGGCCACCGTGCTGCTGGCCTGGCTGCTGACGCGCAGCATCACCCAGCCGCTGCACATCGCCGTGCGCGCCGCCGATGTAGTGGCCAGCGGCGACCTCACCGGGCCCATCGACACCGCCGGCCGGGACGAACCCGCACAGTTGCTCACCGCCCTGAAGAAAATGCAGCAACAACTGCGCGGCACCATCGAGCAGATCAGCCACTCGGCCACCCAGCTCGCCTCGGCGGCCGAGGAGATGAGCGCCATCACCGAGGAAAGCAACCGCACCCTCAGCCAGCAGCACGACGAGATCCAGATGGCCGCCACGGCGGTGAACGAAATGACCGCCGCCGTCGAGGAAGTGGCCCGCAACGCCGCCGGCACCTCCGAGGCCTCCCGGGCTTCCGAACAATCGGCCCATGCCGGACGCAACCGGGTCGAACAGACCGTCCAGGCGATCCGTCACATGAGCGAAGACGTCGCCCAGACCAGCCAGTTGGTGGAGGGCCTGGCCGAACGCGCGCAGAACATCAGCAAGGTGCTCGACGTGATCCGCGCCATCGCCGAGCAGACCAACCTGCTGGCCCTCAACGCCGCCATCGAAGCTGCCCGCGCCGGCGAGCAGGGACGCGGCTTCGCCGTGGTCGCCGACGAGGTGCGCGCCCTCGCCCACCGCACCCAGGAGTCCACCCGTGAAATCGAACAGATGATCGGCAACATCCAGAGCGGCACCGGCGAGGCGGTCAGCGCCATGAGTCAGAACGACCAGCGTGCCCGCCAAATGCTGGAGATCGCCGAAGCCGCCGGCACTGCCCTGGTGGAGATCGCCGAGCAGGTCAGCCACATCAACGAGCGTACCCTGGTGATCGCCAGCGCCGCCGAAGAGCAGGCCCAGGTCGCCCGCGAGGTGGACCGCAACCTGGTCAACATCCGTGACCTGTCCACCCAGACGGCCACCGGCGCCAACGAAACCTCCACCGCCAGCTACCAGCTCTCGCGCCTGGCCCTGGAACTCAACGCCATGGTGGCGCGCTTCACCGTCTAGTCCGCCTGGCCTCAGGCTGCGTGGCGCACCCCGTCACGCGGCGCACGCTCCAGCCTCAGCACCCGCCCGGATGACCGGGCGCGGCCCCAGGTGTACAACGCCCATGGCCGGGCTGCCCCAGGTACACAGCAACACACCAAGAGCCGGCGCACGCTGGTAGCGACGCAGCACGGTCTTGATCCGAGCCAGCAGTTCGCGGGGATCGAAGGGCTTGGCCACGTAGTCGTCGGCGCCCACTTCCAGACCGATGGTGCGGTCCACGGCGCTGCCGGCGCCGGACACCATGATCACCGGCAGGTCGTGGTGCTCGCGCAGGTAGCGGGCGAGGCTCAAGCCGTCCTCGCCGGGCAGGCCCCGGCATCGCTCTCGCCGTTGTCCATCCTCGTCGCAGGGGGCACGCTGTTCCTGTTGTTGGAGCGGGGAGTGAATCGGGCACGAAAGTGCAAGCGCGGCAGCCGAGCAGTCGTCATCCGGGGAGGAAAATCACAGGTGCCTGAGGCGCGACGGGCCTGGCCCGCAAGGAGGAACCGCCCGGCAGAACCGGGCGGCAGAAGCGGTCAACGAACCTCGAAACGCTTCTCGGCGAGCAGCCGGTCACCCTGGAACACCATGAAGTGCCAGGCACCGGGCACCACTTCGTGGGTCTCGGTGAACTCGTAGGCCATCACGTCCTTGGGGGCGCCCGGGGCCATCTTCTGGATCACCTCGAACTTGTCGTGGCGCTGGCCGTCGGGAGTGGTCACGCCCGGAGTGAGGTACAGCAGGGTCAGCGGCGTGTCGTTCTCACGCTTGCCGACAAGGGTGTAGCGCAGGCCGAACTTGGTGCCGAGCCGGGCCGGCACCACCTCGGTCTGCTGGATGGTCTGGTCGCCGCTGGTCAGCACGCGCTCACCGGGCTTGAAGTCCTGATAGCGGCTCTCGAACACGCCGTACTCCACCGGCCCTTCCACCCGGACATCGGCCCAGGCCGCTCCGGACGCCAGGCCGAGGGCGATCAGCGCACTCAGTCGGGTTGCTTTCATGTCGCGCTCCTTGGTTGGGATGGCGGCAGGCTATGACACGTTCATGACCGACTGATGACAGCTTGCCGACCGCCCTCCTCCCCAGCGCCAGCCGGCGACGGCGCGGGCCGTGCTGCCCGCGCCGCCGCCTGCCCTCAGGGCATCACCGGCGGGATGTAGGTCAGGGTCCGGCCCAGCGCCCAGAGCATCACCAGCACCAGAGGCGCATGCACCAGCAGCTGCACGAAGGAGAAGCCGATCAGGTCCCGCGCCTTCAGCCCCAGCACGCCCAGCAGCGGCAGCATGTAAAAGGGGTTGATCAGGTTCGGCAGCGCCTCGGCGGCGTTGTAGATCTGCACCGCCCAGCCCAGGTGGTACTGCAGGTCGTTGGCCACCTGCATCACATAGGGCGCCTCGATGATCCACTTGCCACCACCGGAGGGGATGAAGAAGCCCAGCACCGCCGAGTACACGCCCATCAGCAGCGCGTAGGTGTCGTGGCTGGCGATCTGCACGAAGAAGGTGGAGATGTGGTGTGCCAGGGTCTGGCCGTCGCTGCCGTTCACGGTGGTCATCAGCGCAGCGATGGAGCCATAGAGAGGGAACTGGATCAGCACCCCGGTGGTGGTCGGCACCGCCCGGGCCACGGCATCGAGGAAGCTGCGCGGGCGCCAGTGCAGCAACGCGCCGGTCATGATGAACAGCAGGTTGTAGGTGTTGAGGCCGGAGATGGCGGTGATCGCCGGCTTGCTGGCGAACTCCTGGGCCAGCCAGCCGCCGGCCAGGGCCACCAGCAGGATGATCAGCAACGGGCTGTGTTCCAGCCACTCGCCCGGGCGGGTCGGCTTGGCCTGGGGCGGCGCGGTGAAGCTCGGGTCCACCCCGCAGGCCTTGGCGTCGCGGGCATTGGCGGCGCTCGGCGCGGTCATGTAGGCCACCACCAGGGACACCACGATGAGCGCCAGCAGCATGACCCCGGATTGCCAGAGGAAGATCGTCTCGGTGAACGGAATCACCCCGGTGATCGCAAGGATCGACGGCGGCAGGCTGGCCGGGTTGGCCTGCAACTGCGCCGCCGAAGACGACAGGCCCAGCGCCCACACGGCACCCAGGCCCAGGTAGGCCGCCGCACCGGCGGCGCGGTAGTCCATCTTCAGCTCCTCCCGGCGCGCCAGGGCCCGCACCAGCAGGCCACCGAACACCAGGGACAGGCCCCAGTTGAGCAGCGAGGCGAGCATGGACACCAGCGCCACCCAGGCCACTGCCGAGCGGCCGTTCTTGGGCACCCGCGCCAGGCGATCGATGAGTTTCGACGCTGGCCCGGAGCTGGCGACCACATAGCCGCCGATGACCACGAAGGCCATCTGCATGGTGAAGGGAATCAGGCTCCAGAAGCCGTCGCCGAAAGCCTTGGCCGCCTGGCTGGCAGGCGCGCCCATGGCCAGCACGGCCAGGGTCACCAGCATCACGGCTGCGGCGGCGAAGACCCAGGAATCGGGGAACCAGCGCTCGGCCCAGGCGGAGCACCGCATAGCAAAACGGGCGGAGCGGCTTTCTTGGAGTTGCGTGACCATCGGTCTACCTCACTGTTGTTCTTGTCGGCCAGGCATGGAGGGCACCGGCACTGGATAGGGGTGGAGCGGCTCGGGGGTCTGCGCCCCCTGTTGGGCACCTCTAAAAACTACCTGCGTTGTCATCGCTGCGTTAAAAACAGCCTCGTGCGCGAGTCCGATCAAAATGCTCATTTACCGCACGTAAACTGCGCTTTTTCGCCTGTTTTTTCCTTGCGCTGACGGCCTCGCCTACGTTTCTAGAGATGCCCTGTAGGTCTGAAACGACGACACCACGCCAGGGCGTGGTACGTCCCGCCCCGCGCAGGTGCGCGGAGCGTTGCGTGAACAAGTGTGTGGCCGGGCCGACCGGGGCGTCGGCCCGGCAGGGCATCAGCGCTCGATGGCCAGGGCCACGCCCTGTCCGCCGCCGATGCACAGGGTTGCCAGGCCCTTCTTCGCATCGCGCTTGATCATCTCGTGCAGCAGGGTCACCAGCACGCGGCAGCCGGAAGCGCCGATGGGGTGGCCGAGGGCGATGGCGCCGCCGTTGACGTTGACCCTGGCCGCATCCCAACCCAGC
>NZ_LXJQ01000064.1:0-30746 GCF_001728925.1 Pseudomonas sp. 1D4 | reverse complement strand
GTCGCGCCTCCAACAACGATCTTCTGTTTGAAGGTCCAGCCGTCAGGCTCTTTGTAGATGGCCGCTAGTGTTTGGAATGAGCCATTACCACCGCCCTGGCCCTCGATGGTGAACAGGACAACAGCGTCTTCAACTCCATCCTCATTCAGGTCGACTTGAACAACCTGACGTCCTTCCTGGTATTCGCTGCCCCCACCCGTGGAGGTTTCGCTGGCAATCAGGTTCTCGATGGCCTTTGCCAGAGTCAGTGCAGGAACACCCATCGGCTGCTGCTGTGGTAGCTCGGAAGGCGGTGCCGCTTCTGCTTGAACCATCGGCTGCGGTGCTGGCTCCACAGGGGCTATGGAGCTTTGGGCAAGGTCCTGATCTTGGGGGGCATTGGCAACGTTGCCATACTTGGCAGCTGCTTCGGCATTGGGTTGAAGCCCAGCGGCTTTGACCTTGTCGATGTACCTCTTCGTGACCTCGCCTTGGATTTCCTGGAGATCACTTGGATAGAGCTCAATGACTCCTTTGCCATCGAATGGCTGAGCGTCACCGAGGAACCAACGAGAGAACCAACCCGGCCGCTTAGACTCGAGTATCTCGATTATCCTGTCCTTGACCTCTTCCTCAGTTTCTTCGTAGAGATCCCATCCCTCATCGCCGAACATCGCGATGATACCTTTCTTGTCCTCTGGGCCAGCGAGCGGCACTGACTCGAGCACATTGATGTTGAAGTCGATGGTCTTACTAACGCAGCTGTTGGTGAAGTTACCAAAGCACTCTTGACGCAGATCCTGACGCGCCATCGACAGCTTGAAATCAGTGACGGCATCACAGCCCACCATGCTTAGCAACCCACCTACTGCCAAAACCAACCTGAGATTCATCACGCAGTTCCCTTGACCATGCATACGCTTGCTCGCCCAGCTTCCAACTATGCTGGTCGCTGAGTCATTCGTTCACTTCCTGCAGATGTGAAAAAGCCCCGGTCAGGCCGGGGCTTTTCCTGCCATTCGACTTAGCCGATGCTCACGCCATGAGCTTCAGCCAGAGGCTTCAGGCCACCGGCAAAACCTTGACCGATCGCCTTGAACTTGAACTCGTCGTTGTGACGATACAGCTCACCGAAAATCATGGCAGTTTCGGTGGAGGCGTCTTCGGACAGATCGTAGCGAGCGATTTCCTTGCCGTCGGCCTTATTCAGGACACGAATGTAGGCGTTGGCTACTTGGCCGAAGGACTGCTTACGGGAATCGGCATCGTGGATGGTGACGGCGAAAACCAGCTTCTTCACGTCAACGGCCAGGCCGGTCAGCTTCACGTTGACTTGCTCGTCGTCGCCGGCGCCTTCGCCGGAGCGGTTGTCGCCCAGGTGCTCGATGGTGCCGTCGGCCGACTTCTTGTTATTGTAGAAGATGAAGCTGGCGTCGTTCAGGACTTTGCCGCTTTCGCCAGTGATGAAGATCGAGGCATCAAGGTCGAATTCGGTACCGTCGGTGACGCGCGGGTCCCAGCCCAGGCCCACGATGACTTCGCTCAGGCCCGGGGCCTCTTTCGACAGGGAGACGTTACCGCCTTTGGACAGACTTACAGCCATGGAGTGATTCCTTGTTCAGTTGAGGGTGGGCGTTAGAAGTTCATGCCGTAGCCGTTGGCCAGAGCCTTCAGGCCACCAGCGTAGCCTTGGCCAACGGCGCGGAATTTCCACTCACCGTTGTTGCGATACAATTCTGCGAAGATCATTGCGGTTTCAGTCGAAGCGTCTTCCGCCAGATCGTAGCGAACCACTTCAGCGCCGGAGTTCTCGTTCATGATGCGGATGAACGAGTTGCCGACTTGACCGAAGTTCTGCTTGCGCGCGTCGGCATCATGAATGGTGACGGTGAAGGCGATCTTGTCGACGTCGGCCGGAACGCGGCTCAGGTCGACCTTGATCACTTCGTCGTCGCCCTCGCCAGCACCGGTACGGTTGTCACCTGTATGCTCGACGGAACCGTCCTGGCTCCGCAGCTGGTTGTAGAAGATGAAGTCGGCGTCACCGCGGACTTTGCCGTTGGCGTTCAACAGGAAGGCGCTGGCGTCCAGATCGAACTCGGTGCCATCGGTAGCACGCGGGTCCCAGCCGAGGCCCACCAGGATCTTGGTCAGGGTCGGGTCAGTTTTCGACAGGGAGAGGTTGCCGCCTTTTTGAAGAGTCAGTGCCATTAGAACAGCTCCTTGTGGTTGCTACTGATTACTGATTTTCGGCTTGCGCTTCTTCCTTTTCCGGGAAGACTACGCTGGCCAGGATGCCTACCATCAAGACGCCCATCACGATGAGCAGGCTGGTGTTCGGATCGATGCTGATACCATGGTGGAACAGGTGGTCGGTTGCGTTCAGGCCCAGTTTGCCTGCAATGAAGAACAGAAGGACGATCACTGCCTTCTCCAGGTGTACCAGGTAGCGCTTCAGCGCTTCCAGGACGAAGTACAGGGTACGCAGGCCCAGGATTGCGAACAGCATCGCCGAGTAAACAATCAGGGGTTCACGACTAACCGCAATGACAGCCGGGACCGAGTCGAATGCGAACAGGACGTCGGACACTTCGACCACCACTAGGCAGAGGAACAGCGGAGTAGCGAAGAGGCCACCTTTGGCCGCCAGGCTCATGCCCTTGTTCTCGGTCTTCTGGACTTCCACCTCGAGCTTCTTACGGCTCACGAAGAAGTTGTGGCCATACAGCTTGGGCCATACCGGGAAAAGCTTTTTTGCGAAGCGGTAGGCCAGATGCTGGGAGTAGTCCTCCTCCGCTTCATCGTCGTCACCACTTTTGAGCATCATGACGGCAGTCCACGCCACGATCAGAGCGAAGACGATCTCGACCCAGGGGCCGAACGCCAGTAGGCCAGTACCGATGGCGACGAAAACACCGCGGAATACGATGGCGCCGATGATGCCCCAGTACAGGACACGGTGACGCAGACCATCCGGGACCTTGAACCAGGCGAAGATGGCCATGAAAACGAACAGGTTGTCGACGGAGAGGACTTTCTCCAGCGCATAGCCGGTGACGAACAGACTAGCCACTTCTGCGCCGTGCTGCACGTACAGGAAACCGGCGAATGCAAGGGAGATCGCCACCCAGAACACTGACCAGATGGAGGCTCGGGTCAAGGTGATCGGCTTGTCATCGCGGTGGGTGACCATGTCCAGCAGCAGGGCGGCGAGCGCTAAGCCGACGAATACCGCCATGGTCAGCGGTGGGAAGCCAATGTGAGTCGTTTCCACGTTTCAGTTCCTTACAGTTCGAAGTCTGCTGGATTCAGGCCCAGTTCCAGACAAATCAGGCGGCACGCAGCTTTCTCTTTGTCGTCGAAGTTGCCATCGGATGCGCCAATGGCGCAGGCCACGCGAACAAGCAGGCGTGCTTCACCGTCCTTACCTTTGACCTTGCTGATGGCTTTCAGAGCCTCGGCTTGGCCGATCTGGAAGTCGAATTCGAACTTACCGCAGGAGTCGTTGAACACCTTGATCACGTCGTTCAGGTTGAAGACTTTCAGTTCCGGGGAGTTATTGATGAAGCCGGTCATCTTCATCTTCTCCTCGGACCTGATTTCTCCATCTGCGGCGGAGATCAGTGCGCAGGCATTGGCAACTGCCTCCATGAAGGTCCGGTTTTTGAACTTGGCGACTTCAGTCGTCAAGGTTTCGCGGGCTTTGGCCGCATTGGTCTTTAGCCATTCGAGCATTTGTTCCCCCTCATCTAGCGGGGCCAAGCGGCCCCGCCGGATCAGTTCTTACTTGGAGCCCGCTTTCCAGCGCATACCCCAGCCGTAGGCACGGTCCATCTCTTCGTGCCCAGCGTGGAAGTCGACTCGCCGAGAGACCTTAACGGCACCATTCACGTTTTCAAGCAGAGCAATTGCACACATGCCGTGGCGCCCACCCTCCTCGTTCATGCGAACCTCAATTTCGGGTTGTCCAGGCACGAAAATGGTCACCACCCCGTCGGTAGCCTTCCAGTTGGGGGCTCCGTCATAGATAAAGGCGAAGACCAAAATGCGATTGATCTCGCTCCACTGCTTTCCGTTGATATGGAGCCATTCGCCGCCGGCAACCGAGCCAGTACGGTCATCCCCCATCAGTTGGATGTAAGGCTCCTCCCGTAGATCGCCAAAACGCTTGCCGAGTGCCTGTACAGCCCCCTTGTAGCCGTCCTGCAGTTCGAACAGGCACCCCAGGTCCAGGTCAATGGAATTGCGTTTGCCCAAGAGCCCGCCAAGAAGGCCACTCCCTCCCTGGTTCCAGTTCAGGTTGACCTTAATTTCGCCGAAGCCCGCAGAGGTCTTCTCCAGGCTGATACTCGAGCGGGACTTGTCGAGCGTCACCTTGCTAAGACTGATCGTTGACTTTGGCGCTGCAGGCGGTACCGGAGCCGGCGAAGGAGCAGGAGTGGGCGTTTGTGTCGGGGCAGTAGAGTTCTGGGCCGGACTGGCCGGCGGTGCTGCAATATCGACACCAAAGTGCTTGGCCAGCGGCTCCAGACCACCAGCAAAGCCCTGTCCGACACAGCGGAACTTCCAGGCGCCTTGGCGGAGGTAAAACTCGCCGAGGATCAGAGCGGTCTCGTTCATCCCACTTGTTGGGATCTGAGCTTCGATCCCTCCAGTCACGGCCAGCGCCAGCATCGATACGCGGTCGAAGGTCGCCTTGTTCTCGTAGATAGTCGCGGTGAGGGCGATTTTCTCCACGGCAGTATCAACTCGACTGAGGTCCACGGAGAACTCTGCGCGGCCTGCCGACGTGGCAGTCAACTGGACAGCACCACTCAGCACGCTGGTTTGACCGTAGAAGCACATATCGCCATCGCCTCGAACTTTCCCAGCAGTGGTCAGTGCGAAAGCGGAGATGTCGAGGTCCGCGCCTGGAATCGGGGTGTAGCTGATATCCACGCGCAGTTGGCCGGTGGCAACCGGCGCATTACCGCCAGGTACCAGTGTCGTCATGCGCGCACCGCCTGAATGGCCAGGTTTACGAGGTCTTCTGCAGTACGACCATTGGTGGACTGGCCGATAGCCTTGAAGTCCCAGTCGCTTCCGCTACGACTGAGACTGGCCATAACAACACCGGTATGGCGGCCTTTCTCCGCCAGGTTGAAGCGCGCCAGCTCCTGGTTTTTCGACTCGTTCAAGATTCGGCAGTAAGCGTTTTCGACTTGCTCGAAGGACTGGCCTCGGAAGCTGTTAACAGTGAACACAAGGTGCTGGACGGTGCCCGGCAGGCGCTGCAGATCGACGTAGATGGTTTCATCGTCACCAGCACCTTCTCCAGTCAAATTATCGCCAGAGTGCTTGATCGAGCCGTCCTTGGACTTCAACTGACGGAACCAGACCAGGTCCACGGGCTTCATGTTGCTATCCAGCAGGATGCAGGACGCGTCGAGATCGATCTCGTTGTTGCCGCCGCCCAGCATCTTGGAGAAGAAGCCACCGGACTTCACTGGGTCCCAACCCAGTCCGAGGCTGACCGAGGTCAGGCCACTGCCGGCAGTTTTTTCCAGCGAAATGCTCTGATTTTTGCTCAGGGTGAGTGCCATTTTACGCTCCTTGTTGATCTTCAGTGTTCGTGTGGGGGCCCGGCTGAGTCACACTCACCAGGCTCCCTGCTTCGCTAAACCGCGAGCGGGATCGCTGCCACGCGGGGTGAAAATGTCGCCAATGCGCTTCTTGCGCAACAGCCAGTAACTCATGGTCACCGCGGGTGTCTCCCCAGGCTCTCAATCGATACTGTGTGAGCGGACCGTAGACCGCCGCCAGGCGGAGTACCTTGTTCTCGCAGCGGCAGTTGTTCCCAACAATCCGGCCGGTCAACGTGCCATCTAACACCTCCAGTTCGGTCGCGATCAGCTTGATACCAAGCCGATCGGCGAAGGGGCGAAGCACCAGGGCCGGAGAAGCCGAGCAAAGCGTAACCTCAGCCCCATAGGTCAATTCGGACGTGACGGATCGTAACCCTGAAGGCCGCATGAGCATGGGCCAAACGAGTTGGCAGAATTCCGCAGCCTTCTGACCTACCCATTTGGCTTCCACGCCCGTCAGAAATGTGCTTATCAGCTGGGCCTTCAGCTCATCACGAGTCATGCCCCGGGCCAAATACCTCAGACAGGGCAGAGCCAGTCTGAGGATACGGCGAGAGAACTCGCGATTGCCGAAGGCGAACCGCAGGAACGGAACAAAGCTATCGTGCCGGGTGAGGGTGCCATCGAAGTCGAACACCGAGAGCACCTTCGCCCCTTTCGGGCCAGCCTCTAGCATTTCCAAACTCATCAGTTCGCCTCTGCCAGTCGGACGCTATGCTCCCCGCTACCCAGATCAGCGGGCTTTACCCCGTGCCACTTGGCGCGTTCGAGGATGTTTAACGCCCACTTATAGTGGGTTGCCGGCTCGCACATAGCGTCGTTGTGCTTGAAGACGGCAGGGGCCACTTCATTGACGATCAACTTGGCGCAGTTGAGGTCCTCGAGGCTCACGCGGAGCGTCTCCTGGATGATGCTGATCTGGCTTGGGTGAATAGCCGTCTTCCCGACAAGGCCATGAGTGATGTCCAGCTCCAACTCCTCTCTCAGGAGATGGGGAGTGGCGAGCTGCTCGAACACTGGAGCGGTCAGAGCAAAGCCTTGAGCCCCCATGATCCCAGCTAGCATGGGGATCACATAGCTCATGGGCGTTTTGTAGAGCGTGGTGGACGGATTGCGCCGCAGCCCAAGACAACCCATGAGGTCGTTTCCGCCGATCCGCAGCGCGATGATGCGCTGGTTCAGGTTGGCCTTCAGAGCCTGGCCAAGCTCCACCATTGCGCCCGGGTCATAAACGTCGGCCGTCTCCAGCGTGGGCATGAGGTAAAGGTTCGGGTTGCTAACCGCCTTTTCCCACGAAGGCAGGGATGTCAGGGTCAACTTGGGTACGACGAACCCGTCGACGTGCTTCATCAGGGGCCAGTCATTCAGCACCGCAGCCATCGCAGCATCGCGCGGCCGGACGAACAGCAGAGGACCATGTTCAGGCCGGCCGCCCCTGGCATCGACATCCATGAGGAGGGCCTGCAGGTTCGCGAGCGCGCTTTCGACGTCGATCGCCGCTACTGCGTCCTCCAGGCACACCACCAGTGAGCGGAGATCAGGAATCTTGGTGCCGAAAACCACATCCAGGATGTCACCGCGGGTAGCCGGCATGTACAGAGTCGCCCCGAGGGCGAACGGAGAAATCGCTTTCATCAGTTCGCACTCCGGATGATGGTCACTGCACGGTACGGGCCCAGATCCGCGCCAGCTTCCTCTACCGTCACGCCCGCGCGCTCGGTGAGATGCAACAGTAGCTGCACGTCGCTGTCGTTGCGGTCACGCACCAGCACATGATCAGGCACGCGGCGCAGGACTGCTCGGGTTGCCTCAGCTATCCCCGGCTTCACACGGTTCAGGTTGCTGATGCCAAAGCGAGTTGCCAGGGAGGACACCACGCCATCAGCGGACACTTGGAGCTTCAGTCGCTGATCTTTGGTCCATGGAGTTGTGGGATTAACTTCACCCAGCACCCCACGTTCGGCCTCAATCTTGTCGATGAACTCGCGGGTTACATCATGCTCATGCAGGTGGTCATATACCACGCAACCATGAAGGCCACCTTGAGCTGGCCAGATGGAGCGAGATACAAGGCCGGACACTGTTGCACCAAGGATGCCGGACGGGATTACCCAGTCCTCTGCAGAGGCAGCTAGCCAGGCGCGGCCACAGGGGTCTGCCAGAACAACGAGGCGAGGATCTTCAGGGAAACGCTTGTCGTCGCCCAGGGTCCGTTTGAGTTCACCGGAAATTGCACCTTTGCCGGTCCAGCCATCCACGAAGACGATGTTCTCGGCACCGTGCAACTGGATGATGGCTTCCAGAGCCACGGTATCGATCCCGCGGTCACGAATGATGCTGACGCCATAGTGGTGGGTGTCGCGTCCCATTTCGACCAGTGCCCGGCGCAGCAGGACGCCGAGGGGCAGGCCTGCGCGAACGAAGGAGACCAGGGCGATGCTGGGTCCGGTGTAGGCGGCACTCAACGCCAGGGCCAGAGACTGTACATCGGAAGCCATGCGGGTTCCGCTCTGCACCATGGCGCGGGCGTAAAGGCCCTTGTGCACATCGGTCGGAGCATGCTCCAGGCCGATCATCTCCGAGTAGTGCTTCTGATTCGTCTGAATTAGACGCTCCTTCTCCTCAACGTCAGTGACGCTCAAGTGCACAGGCTGCAGAAGAAAATGCACATCTTCAGGTGCGTAGCTGCCGCTGCCGACGGTGCTAAGGGTAGCGAGGAGATTACTCACTGATCAGCCCCTCAACTACTTTTGCCAACTGGCTGCGTGCCGGCGTCGACCACATGTGGCAGAGGTCCATGAAGCCTAGGTCGGTGATGCTGTCACCGAAGCCCAAGACCGGCCGCTCGCCGTGAATCTCATGGTCGCGGCGCAACCAGTCTTGAACAGCTAAGCGCTTGGCCAGCCCCTGAGGCAGGAAGGCGAGGTTGTTGCCGTTTGCGTGGATATGCATGCCTTCCAGCATGCCCCGGGCCTGAACCTCAGCCAGCACTTCGGTGAGCACAGCGTCGTTGGACTCGTTGTGCTTGGTCACCACGTAGTGGCGCAGACCTTCCTCCTCCACAACCCATCCACGGAGGGAGTAGCCCAGTTCCTTGCCGATCTGCAGGGTGGCCTCGCTCAGTTCTGGCAGTCTGTCTTGAAAAGTCCAGAGGGACTCGGCCATTTGTCCGTGCCAAGTCTGGTCGAGCGATCCGTCGGCTCTAAGCATTACTCCGCCATGGGAGCAAATTGCACCCTCCGTGAAGGGAAGCTTTACACGGCTGTAAGCCTCCACACTGCGTGCAGTCACAGGGACGACGTCGGCCGAGGCCAGCAGCCAGTTGATGAATGAGTGCTGGACCGGGCTCATGTACCCGTTGGGCTGACCATGCACGTCCAGGGTGGCAGCAATCCGCGGGGTGCCCTCAGCCATCTTGCGTGCGGTCTGAAACAGGGTGTCGTCAAGGTCGACGAATGCCAAGGGACGATTACCGCTCATCGACAATTACCTCCGCCTTCAGGGTCTCAACCAGTTCTACAGGGAGTGCCTGCGCGGGGGTTTCGGTGCAAATCAGAATTCGGTCAAACTGTCCGGGCTTCACGTTGTAGAGGAAGTTCGGGATGCCGAGGCCGTAGTTGTCGGAGAACGACAGCGCGTGTTCGATGGCGTGGCCCAGAGCGATGGGGGACCGGGTGGTAGAGCTGAAGTGGACATCCGCACCAGCTCGCTCCAGGCGCTCAGCCAGCAGGAAGGGACGCCAGACGAATTCGCTGGTACCAACCACGATTACTTTCTCACCGGGCTGTACCTGAATGTCCGGTGCAAGCGTATCGTCCACATGGCGAACGCCGAGGCGCCCCCAGTCATTGCGGGGCGAGAGAGGCCATTCACCAATGGAAACGGCGCCAACATCGGGCATATCCGGCATAGGCGCGGACGGATCTTCGTGAAACTGGTAGGAACCCTTCATCAGCGAGATGGCGGTGGCCGACTCTCCGATGGCTTTACGAACAGCACCTGCAGACCAGTCCGTCAGGACGCAAGTGACCACTCGCTCGAGCTGGCTCAGCCCTGCTTCGACAAGTGCTCGGTGCAGGTTGACGAAAGTCTTGCCGGTGGAGGCCTCATCGTCCACTAGGACCAGCGACCGGGCTTGAAGCATCAGATCACGTACCTCGGGATCGACCGGCAGGTGGATCAGGTGGGCGCTAGCATGGCTGTGTTCCTCCTCGAATCGAGCGAAGAGGTCGGTTCCCAGGGGGTGGCGGGTGCTGATGAGGTACATGCTGTCAGAACGGGTTGCACTGTAGGCACGGTGCACGCCGGCACCGAGGCCAACCGCTGTTTCGGCCATGCCAATCACCAGTACTGGGCCGGGCAAGTCCGACGGAATTTCTGCGGCCAGGCTCTCGAAGCTGGCAGCCATGTCCGAGGGTCGCGCCGGTATATGACGGCCCAGGACTTTGGATACGAAAAGGAATGCCCGCTTGGGATTCCGGCGCTCTGCGAAACCGAACAGGTTAGCCGGGGGAAGGACGGCGTCATCAACTTTGACCTCAAGCAGTCCCCGCTTGAGTTGGGCGCGAAGGGATGTTGGTACTACATTGCTTTCCATGAACTGCTTCCTAGTTAGGCGCGAGGTCGAGAACCTAACGCCTCTTCCCGGGGTCTAAAGTCAAGGTGACTCTATGGATTGCGCGCCTCAATTTTCCATAGCGATTGTTGGGCTTCACGGGCCATTTGCGCCGTGGTGAAGGTCTTTCCTGTTGGGGCCCGGGATGCCCCAACTCCGCAAGCATCAAGAAATGCCAGGGCCAGGCCTGCCTTGACCGCGAAGTTCATGTTTTGCGCATCCGGAACCGTAGAGGTCACCATCCCAACAACAGATCCAGTTGAGTCAAAGAGCGGGCTACCGCTTGATCCAGGCTGAATTGGAGCGGTGAACTGGAGCAGACTGGCGTCGTTGTGCAGGCCGAACAGTGCAGAAACGCCACCTTGGGTGACGTGCACTCCACCGCCGGCTAGGCCAGCAAGGGGGAACCCGAGGGCCACGACGGTTTCGCCGAGGTCGCATCCAATCCCATCCCGGAAAGCGACCGGCTTGAAAGCAGGCGCACCTTGCACGCGGAGAAGCGCCAGGTCATTTCGTTGGTCCACGACTACTGGTTCAGCCCGGTGCCGCCCCTCGAACGAAGCGATGTGGATTTCGTGCATGTCTTCAATGACATGCGCGCAGGTAAGGATGTGGGTCGTGGTCACGGCGAAGCCGGTCCCCGTGGCACCAGAGCTACCGCGATTCGAGTCGGAGTGACTAGGTTGCCGATGCGGATGGGCATCGTCGATGCTCAGGCCAATCCGCCGGCCGAGAGCTGCCAAGCCGTAGGCAGAGCCTTCGGCCAGGGCGCGGAACTTCCATTGCTGATTGCGACAGTAGAACTCACCGATGATGATGGCCGACTCGCCGTTATCGATGAGATTTAGGCTGAACTCAATTTGACCGTCGACTTGGAGGCGGAGAGACCGGAGCTCACTCACCGGTCCAACTGCAGAGAAGGCGTAGACGACAAGGAGCACCCGGTCAGAGCCGACCGGCAGCTGGGACAAGTGCATGTTACAGCCGATCTTGTCCTGGTTCCCATTCCACTCCATCCAAGTCTGAGACACCTGGAACAGAGCAGCTTCCCCCTTGGGTTGACGTTTGTCGTCCACTGGGAGGAGGGCTACGGCAGCGTACTCCCCAAATGCCGAGGTATTACCGCATTCCAACGTCCAAGAGCACTCTGCGGCTCCCAATGCGGTGTTTGCGCCAGGCGCCAGCACCATCATCCCTGCATCACTCCTTGAAAAATGCCCCCAGCAAACCGAGGCAAAATGGTATCAATATAGATACAAATTAGATATCAGTTCGCCACAGGGACCGCAATGGTGATGGCCTTGACCCGCACATCTGGCCGCCAAACGGCATCGGGTTCGGGAAGGCCCAGTCGGCGAGTCGCGAATATGCCGGGCAGGTTGATACCCGTCTCGCGGGTGTATCCGATACCCCCGGAATAGCGCGGATTGATCTCAAGTAGGTGTGGTGTTCCTTTTTCGTCGTCTCTGGTCTGGACGTTGATCAGGCCATCACATTTGAAGTGCTCGGCTGCTTTCAAGGCCAGCTCCACCGCGGCGGAGTCTCTCTCGAAGGTCTGATGCAGCCCCTGTTTTCGCCGGCCTACATAGGCAACCGGCCGCCCTGCTTCGCAAACCATGTCGATTGAGCACTCACTTCCGGGCAAATAGGGCATGACCAGCATCGCCGGTCGATCCGCGCCGACGCAGTAGGCCTGGAGATACGTGTCGAAATTGACCTCGCGGGAATCTGGGTTCGCGAAGCAGCGGAACGGATCAACATCCGCCTTGAAGCGCCAGAAACCCTGGCCATAGATGCCAACGGCAGGCTTCACGCAAACCTCGCCTTGGGCCTTTAAGGTCTCGTAGGCTGTAACCAACTCTTGTGCACTGGTCGCAGTGATTGCCGGGATACATGCCAGACCAACTCGCTCAGCTTCAGCGGTAAATTTGGTCTTGTCATCGACAAGTTCGAAAGTGTGCAGGGATGTCCCACCGGTGACGAGCACGATGCCCTCCGCCTCGAAGCGCGAGCGTTGTGACTCGAAGACGCTCCCAACCCGACCAGCCAGGATGACCTTGATACCACGGGTTTTGGCCGTATCGAGAGCCCATTCTATACGCTCCTGGTTCTCCACCGGCTCCTGGAAGCTGACATCCGCGAGCCCAGTGATTTCCGGTCGGTCCTGACGATGGGACGCGAAGATTCTCACCCCCACTGGAAGCGCCTCACGAGCGCCAAGAATGACGTCGCGTTGGCTGGATTGGCCCTCAAGAAACCAGATCACAATGTTGTCCTCAATAATAGGTATTCAGCCGCCGGGTTCATTTCAACCCCAAGGCTGCAGTTTGAACGGTGGAGGGGACGATAACGCGTAAAGGGCGCACTTTAAAAAGTATCGAGAGAGCCAGCTTTGTCGAACAGGCCGACCTCAGGGCCAGCCTATAGATCGTTCATCGGCAATTACCTGCCAACCGGTAGCCGGCCTTTTCAGCTTCTACGCCGCTTGCAAACTCAATGCGATTCTTCGGCGAGATATTTTCGTAGCTGGGGCATTCGATCCGGTGATACAGGCGAGAGCTGGAGTTTGCTCGCACACTCCCAGCACCGGCCACCGAACGGCCAGAGAGGGCCGTTTCGGTCTTCGACGCGATAGGGAACATCTGCGCCGTCCTCTTTGCCTGAGGTTTGCCCCGCGCAGCTTCAGGGTGAACCACCGGAGCACCTTGCTCCAGCTTGGCATTGCCAAGCGTCACGAATACGGGGACATGGTCACTTACATGCTTCCGGCTTTTTTCGTTTGACCAGCCGATTATGCGCGGGTAATCCATGATTCCGGCCGAAGTCAACTGAAACGACGTCTTCGAAGACACCCAGATGTTGTCGTAGAGATTGATGTACAGGCCGTCGCGGGATGAAAGCGTGGTTGCTCCCTCAGTGATAAGTGGGACTGCGTACTGGGATAGTCTTCGGAACGCAGGGTCGCTGGGGGGTGTATTGAAGTCGCCCATCAGCATCACGGGGGTGTCCGAGTAAGCGTCCTCCAACCAGGACCAATAGGTGGCCAGCGCCTGAATTTCCGGCTCTCGATCCTGAGGGCCGTTTCCATACAGGATATGCACTGTGGCGGCGGCGAACACCGAGCCGTCACGCTTGGACTTGAAGCGGGCTGAGAAGGGTTCACGGATGAAGCGATCGCCCCGATCCATGTAGACTACTGCGCCATCTTCGTAGGCCACGGCGCTGTCGCGCATCAAGAAGGCGTATATCTCTTTGTAGGACCGGGAGCCAAGAAGATGGCTAGCTAGCGAGGACCACTGTTCGCCGGTCTGCTTCTCGAGCGCCGCCTCTAGCTTGGTCAGACCTGCCTCAGTCATTACCTCCTGAACAGCCAAAAGGTCAGCCCTCCCGGCGACGGTGGCCAGCGCGGCTACGCTCTGTTCGTTGCTCTGGCCAAGGCGCTTCGCGTTCCAAGACATAATCGTTAGATCGGCAGCAGAAACGATTGTGCTTGCCAACACTGCGGCGAAGAAAAGCCCAATACCGAAAAGCCCTGTCACAGCACAAATCCATTCGAGAAGGCTCCTGAAATGCTGACGGAAGCCAGACGTCGCGTCATAGAGTTATCAAGGCTTATCGGATTTCTATTTAGCTGACCTTTACACTTCCAAGCTCCAGATCTTGTGCGGCCCGGATGTGTTTTGTGAGCACGTGTCCTGTATCAACTAGGTAAGCCGAGGAAAACGCGGCGGCGATCATGCCCAACAGGCCGAGCAGCTGGACCAGCTGCGGTGCGGCTTGATAGCCAATGTAGCCACATCCGATTGAAACAAAAACGAGGCCGAACGAGATTGCATCTACTTTGAACCGCCTGGCCTTGAGTTCGGCGACAGAAGCGGTGGGGGCCGGGATGTACTGGGAGGTTTGCGAGTATTGCGTGAGAGCTGAAGCCGGAGCGTGATCCATATTCGAAGTTCGATCCCTGAGAGACGTTCGTACTAGCTAAGTGATACCGCTGAATGGTGCGGGAAAAAGGGGCTGCACTGCAATCTCTCCTCTGCGGGTATCAGCTGTGCACACCTACACTTGGGAGTGAAAACGAATCGTGGGGCAAATCTCACAACTGCACAGGGGCGAAACTGGATGCCAGCGTGGATGGTCAGAATCAATGGAGTAGGCCGAGTTTCGCAGGTGAGCGGGTTGACATCCTGCGCAGTTTTGAGCGTGATGCTCGCTGTGCCAGGCAGCGCAAGCGCAGGAAAGCTCGGGCAAGTACTCGGCTCCGCCGCTGGCAGTGCCGGTGGAACTTTAGCCGGCGAGGTTTCCGCCGAGGCAGTCCGACAGGCACTGGCCACCAAGGGCATGACGGAGGAAGACTTCTTCCGAGAGGTGTTCGCCCGCGGGGTGCCTCGCGCGAAGCAAGACCTGCCAAAGATGGTGGATACTGAGACGCAGTTCTACGATGTCACGGGCAGTGGCAGAGAGTGGGGCTACTGGTACCGGCTCAACAAGTACACCTCACAAGACATGGACCCAGCCGCAGCGAAGAGAGCGCTAGCTCCTGGGATCATCGCGAAAGTGTGCTCGACGCCAAGCATGGTGAGGCCATTCATGGAAATGGGCGGTACCTATCGCTACAACTACGTGGGGAGGGATGGCCAACTGATTACCTCCATCCAAGTAAGTCGGCAGGATTGCAGCTGAATCCTGTGCCGCCATGTGGGTGATCTACTGGCTCTCACCTAAACCTCTTACTAATGGCCAGCTCGACCTGCCCGCGTGGCAGATACTTCTGCTCAAGACGCCCCGCTCTTGCATTAACAGATACCGATAGAAAACAGCCTCATCAGCTAACAAAATGTCGGGGGCCGAGTCCTGTGCTTTAGCTGGCGCGGCGATCGCACTTCCCGATGAATGCTGGTCAAACAGCATCTGTTCCATTAACAGTGCTTTGATTGTCCAGGCTCAGCAGGCGGGTCGCTTCAAACTCGGCCACTTCGCCAGTTATGCCCAGTGGCTTGTTCGTTAGCGCACCGTAGCGCTGTATCAGGATTTTTGCCTGGCCGAGCAGTTCCATGATTTCAGGACGGCTCACTGGTTCGCCTCCCCTGCGAGCGGTGGCCCCAGGTAGGTTCCACACAACAACATACGGTCAAAGGAATAGACGTGGGCATGCGGACTATTGCCGCAACGCCCCACCAAAGGATATCGATGATCGGGCCGACCGGACCTGAGCTCAACAGCTCCTCCACACAACGCACATTCAGCCTTAAAGCGCACCAGGCGAGTCCATTGCCCATCCTCCTTCCGATGCATTTCCAACTCGCACGAGTCTTCCATCACTCCAACGACCCAAGCCGGAGCCTTCACCACACGGTCGTCGATCAGTTGAAAAAAGGGCTGATACACCTGGCGCCATACCAGCCAAGAAACGACAAATAGAAAGGCGAGGCTCACAATCTGTTTCAACTCGATCGTGGGGCTGCCATACACCAACGACAGCAGAAGCAATAACGGTACCGCCGCAGTGACCAGCGCGCCGAGAAAGATGACGCCAAACAAGAATGCTAAACCGCGCCAGCTGCGGTTCTTGAGCTCTTTATTAAGGAAGAGACGGACGAGAAAAAACGGTTTGATGCCGTTGATTGACGAACGAACATAACGGATCGACAAGACCGGTACCCCGTCCGCTGGCGCCACAGCTTCTTCACTGATCGGTCTCAGCAACTGAAGGCGATAGGTACCCGCGTTACCTCGCCCACCACGGTTCATAAAGAGCAATTCGACTCGCTCGGAATGAGCCGCCAGCACCCGCCGCAGCTGGCTAATGTGCGGTACCCAGGATTTGGGATTAGCCTCCTCGGCTTTGCTGCCGGGCAGGCACCCGTAGACAATCTGCCGACGTTCGAAATCAGCACTCTCCAGACCACGCCGAAGCGCATCAAGCGTCTCCCTGACAAGGAATAAGACGACTTCCGCGGCCTTTCCGTCGGATGGCGCCGCCTCCAATCCCTGTTTGACAGCGTCCAGCTCAGTCAGCAAATCCAAGGCTCGAACCTCCATTTCTTGGGTCCTTGAAAGCCCTAGGATAACGGCAGGCAACCGTTTCTACCCCCTTTATGACTCCTTTCCGTGCGGTGGTCGCCACAGATTGAAGGCCCAAACCATCTACATGAGTCCCCCATGAACGATCACAATAGGCTGGACAAACCGTCGCAAAAACCGCGCTTTGATGCCTTCATGGATCTGCGCCCAGCTGCTCCATGGAACCAACGCTTGCACATCTTGGATGAGGCCATCGACGTGGCTCAGCAACCGAGCGGATCAGTTTTCGTTCACTACGTAAGTAGCAACCCCATCATCCAGACCTTGATGGTGGCCCTCTGTGGGATCTATCGAGGCCACGCCGAATCCGAACTGGGCCGCTGGTACTTCCACGCACAGCTTCAGCCCAATCTTCGTGTGGCGTTGCTGGCGCTTCAGGACAAACCCCCGAGCCAAATCGCGCATGATATACAGCGGTCTACCCAGTTTGACGGACCTCAAGCACGGGAATCCGGTGTACGCCACGAATCCCCGCGGGACACCGGAGTTTCCTGAGCGCCACGGATTTCGGGACCTACAGAGCACTTGAGGCCACCAGGCGATCCAGAGGTGCGAACCTCAAGCACCGGAATCCGCTGTACGTCACGAATCCCCACGGACACCGGAATTTCCTGAGCGCCTCGGGTTTCGGGACTTACAGGGCACCTGAGGCCACCAGGCGATCCAGCGCGATGGTTCTGGGGCACCGGAATCCGGCGTACGCCCCGGAATTCCCTGTGCGGCTTGGACGTCAAGGGCTACAGCAGTTTAAATGTTACCCACCAGAAAAGAGAATGGATGCCACACTGCTATGTGGAGTAATCCCTGCATCCTCGTTTTGGCATCTCGTTCGCTTGTAAGGCGGAGTCTATTCTCGATACAACTTTCCCTATGCTGGAGACCCTGCCTAGTGCGGCTTATAGTAGCCTCGACAGTCACAAAACCTGATTCCTGATAATTCTCATGTCCGTCGCAGTAGTCATCGCGAACCGAATCAAATTTATGCAGAAGGGCAGGCCCTTTTCCCGCGCAGTCTTCGCGCAGGTCGGCTCCCGTGCATCAATCGACAAAGCGCTCTCCAGGCTGGTGCAGTCAGGCCGGCTGGAGCGCGTGGTTCGCGGCGTCTACATGCGTCCGAAGTTCAACCAGTACGTCGGCAAGAATGTCCGCCCCAGCCCAACCACTGTGATGCGCGTCATCGCGAAGTCGAACGGGGAAACGATCCAGATTCACGGCTCTGAGGCTGTCCGTAGGCTCGGTCTCAGCACCCAGATGCAGATGCGGCCGACCTTCTACACCAGCGGCTCGACTCGAGAACTCAAGGTTGGCAACGCAGTGGTTCGCCTTCAACATGTCTCAAGGGATCGCTTGCAGCATGCAGGGACGAACGTGGGACTGGCGCTTTCCGCTCTCCACTACATTGGAAAGGAGGGGCTATCCGCCCAAGTGGTCTGCAAGATCACCAATTCCCTGAGCGGTGAAGAACTCATCAAACTCAAAGCCTGCCGAATGCCTGGCTGGATGCGGTCAGCTCTGGTCCTTGCTGCCGAACGAACAGCGACAACTGAGCGATGACGAATAAGCTGTGTCCCTCACCACATGGCGCCAGTTAGCCTGTTCCCACTACCACCTAGCGAACATTGAGCACAGCCTGGGGAGCATTAAGAGCAGAAATCTCTGAAGGCAAAAGCCAGAAACGCGCGCAGAGAATAGGGGCTGTTTCGGCATCGCAAGCTGATCATGGTAAACGATCCACTCGTCAAATAAAATCATGAATCATCTGGCCCACTCTCTTATGGCCAACTCCACCTGAGCCTTCGGAAGATACTCCTGCTCAAGGCGCCCCCGCTCGTGCACCAGCAGATACCGATAGAAATCAGCCTCGTCAGCCAGCAAACCAGGGGGAGCCGACTCCAGAGCTTTTGCCGGCTCGACGACTGTGTTCCCCTGTGAGTGCTGTTCAAACAGCTCCTGCTCCATTAGGAGTGCTTCGACTGCAGGTTGATGCAATCTCGCTCGCGCCAGCATCAACAAGCCCCAGGTATCCATATCGCCCCAGTAACCAATCTGTTTCCCGGCCAGATGCGCAGACGCCAACCACTGCAAATCGAGTCCTGCCCCCAGCACAGCTAAGGTGTCCGGCAACGTTTCGGGTAGCAGGTGAACACATTGCTCATTTTCCACTACGAGCAATCGCGAACCGGGAAGTGGGGTTTCGGCCAGTTCCGAAGTTGTCAGCCTGAGCCGTTTGAAGGGCAGCAGCCCAGGCTGAAGAGGAACGACTAGAACCCAATGACTGCTTTCTTCAAAGGCATCCAGAAAGGTCGTCAGGCCTTGCTCCGACGCAGCACCTTCGAAGCGCTCATCGAGGAGCTTCGTCAGCAAGGTAGCGTTTCGCTCAAAAAACTTGGTGTCCACTCCGTGCTCTGCAAGCAGACGCAATGGGCGGCCTTGAGCGCAGCCCGGAGCTAATTGAGTAGCGAGTTGCGCCGTGGCGACGACTTCTTCAGGCGTCTTCGTCAACCATAAGCTCCGTTGTGCCACCAGCAGCGCATGAAAGGCACTGTCTACCTGCTCGACCAAATACTCGAGTTGAGCATATTCCTGGCTGACCCTTGGATCATCGCTCGCGGCAATCCATTCGGAGGGGCTACGCAAATGCCAACGCATCGGCAAGGAAATGGGGGCCAGCCCTGCTCGGTAGCTGACAGGTTCCCAGTCGACCTTACCCACGTTCACGCTCCGCCAGTTCTCCACATGCCGAAGCACCGCCTGGATGTTATCAGTGAATAGACGTGCCGAAGGCTTACCGATGTTGAGGCTTTGCGGCCAGCTACCGGGATTGAGCAAGCGCTCCAAGCGCACGCTGGAGCGCTGCCATTGCCTGGCCAGGTTGCGGCCGATGTCAGTGGGCGACTTCATGCATGGCCTTGATGCGCTGTTGATGATGCTCATCCAGCGCTTCCCAGCTCAGGGAGACCAAACTGGATTCCACGCCGCGCCGGTGAACGACGACGGCCGAACGCGTATGGTGGCGCAGTAGGCGCATTTCTTTGTTGGGCGTGATGAAAACAGCGTGCAGGCCGAATTCCCTCAGCGCCGCGATGATCCGACCGGCAACCGCATGGGAGCTGCGCGAGAACGCCTCGTCGAGCACAATGGTGCCGAACAACGGCCGGCTGCTGCCATCGGGACAGAGCGCATAGCTCAGGGAAGCGGTCAGTACATAGGAGGCTATGATCTCCTTCTCTCCACCGCTGCCGCCCTGAGAACCTGTCCGGGTTTCGATGAGATTATTGCCTTCCCGATCGATCACCGATACCGCGAACTCCAGGCGGAAGCGCGGATCCAGAAGCGCCTTGGCGCCCTGATTCCTGCTGTGTTCGCAGGCATCCTTGAGCAGGCCAACGAGCGCCTGCAATGCCTTGTAATGGCTCTCGCCTTCATCATCGTTGAAGCGCGCCGAGTTCAGTTGGCGCTGAGCCTGTTGCAAGGTGCGCAGGCTTTCATGGATGACCTTTTTCGCCACCAGGCGCAGATAGCGTCCGGGCTGAAAGTCGACACGCTGCATCGTACTGTTCAGGTCATCCAGGCGCTCCTCGATCATCGAGACCTCATGGTCGATATAGCTGAGCAGCTGGGTGACGCCGTCATCCGAGGAGCGATTGAGGTATTCCAGGAAGCGCTTGAGTTTCTCAGGCAGGGCTTCCTCGGTCAGCACACGGAGACGCTCCAGATACCTGGGTACATCCACCAGTTCTCGCCCGACCTCGGCAAGCGCCCCGGTGTCTACCTTCAGGGCGTCGGACATACGTTTGGCAAGCTCTGTTTTCTGGTCGCCCAGTTTCTCGCTGAGCGTTTTAAGCTGCCCTTGAAGCTCACGCGTATGCTTGCGTTCCAGCTCGACAATATCGTCGAGGTCATCTGCCGTCAGGGTCGGGAAATGCATTTGCGCCAGTTCACGCTGCGTGTCGCTCAGCCCCTTCTCGGCACCGTGATAGGTCCTACGGGTAGCGGATGCGGCCTGGTCAAACTGAGTTTTCAACTGAACGCACTGCTTGATCCGTTGTTGCAGCTGTTGATCCAGCGACTCCTGCAGGGCCTCAGCTTCATCCAGCTCGGCCTTGATCATGGCAAGGTCAGAATCGGGGCGCGTCAAGGTGTCCATCTGAGCACGCAGCGACGCCAGCTGGAGCTCGGCGCCCGGCCGATCAATCTCCTCGAACTGCAGTTCTTCGACGCGTTGCAGCAGCGAAGCTTGACTCTCTAACTGATCGACATCGCCCTGGGCAGCATCCAGTGCCAGTTTGGCGGGCACGAGCTGTTCATTGACCTCGCGAATCTGCTCAGTCAGGAAGGCCAGACGATCGCGGTTGTCGAAGCCGGTCAGCCAGTCTTCATCCAGGCGCTTCTGATCCTGCTTGTCGAAGAAGCGTTCTTTGCCCGACATCAGCCCCTGAGCTGTCATGGCGTGAGGGGTATGACGCAATTGCTCCGGGCTTTCTACGCAGTGGCGGTCATTATCCGCCAGTAGAGCCTTCACAGCTTCTCGGTACGGATGCTCCTTGAAGGTCAGTTTGCGGGTAAACCCATCGTCGAAGAACACAGGGCGCGACGACGACTCCTTGACCTCCAACAAACGCACATGCAAGCGGTTGTGCCGTTGGTTCACCCAGCGCAGTGCGGCCTGGGATGAACCCTGCGGCACTAGGATACGCAGCCGGTGGCTACCGATTGCCCGTTCGATGGCACCCCGCCAGGCCAGCTCCTCGGGCTTGACCTGCACCAGCTCTGCAACGAAAGGCAGGGCCGACTCATCGACACCAAGCGCCTGTGCCAGATCGCTTCGAAAAGCATGAAAATTCCCGGGCAGGTTTGAGCCTGGCCGCCTCTCAACCTCAGCACGCTCCTGCTGTAAGCTCTGCAGGCAGCCATTGAGCTCTTGCTGCACGAGACCTGCGTCGAACGCTTTCTGGCGCGCGCCTGTAGTTTGCTGGGCCAATATTTCCAGGCGTGCCGCGATCTGCTGCTGATTTTCTTCGAGCGCAGCGGCCGATAACTCATCCGCGAGTCCAAGCCCCTTGGCCAAGCGTTGGTATTGCTCGGCTTTCAGGCTCCGCTTATCGCACTCCCTGACCCAATCAGCGATGCGCTCGCGTAATTGGTCTATCCCTGCGCCGCCTACTCGCAGGTAGCTCTGACGATGTTGAGCGACCACGCCCTTCTGGATCTCAAGCTGACTCCTACATTGCTCCTGATCCAGTTCGGCCTGTTTGTGCTCCTTCTCAAGCCTGTTGGTTTCAGCTAACCACAGGCGATATCCCTGCTCGGCGAACCAGACCGGAAGAATGCCTTCGAGAGCCTGTTTATCCTGCAATTGTTCTTGCAAGACCCGGTAACGCTCCCAGCCATCGGCGACAGGTTGCAACGAACGCTGCTGCTTTCTAGCGGTTTCCAGTTCTCGATGAATGTCGGTCAGATCATCGAAGCTGCTGGCGACCTCGGCAGCCCGATCGAAGGCGGAGCGGTCATCCAGCACGAACTCTCGAAAGATCTCGTCAATGCTATTGAGCTGCTTCAGGCCGGCAGCGCGGTTGAGCAAGGTGAATGCGTTTTCACCGACCTCGAAGTAATCCCTCAGCCTGGCTAGGAAGGCTTTTTTGCTGGGATACGGCCAGATCCCCGTACCATCCTTCTCCATCTGACGCAGCGCCCGCATGCCGCCTGCGTGATGCTGGCTGAGCCAATGCTCCAGCGTCTGCTCGGGGGACTCGCTCAACAGCCACAGTTTTTTCAGATCGGACGCCGAGGAGCTGGTGCCCTCGAACCAGAGCACAGCGCCCAGTCGTACCTGCGCACCGTCACGCTCGAGCGTGGCGGCAATGGCGGTGACCGTCTTACCCTGGCGCGCGATATGCGATTGCTCCACACCTCCGTCTCCGGGGCCAGTGACGCCCCGCACATAGGACACCAGATCGCGGTCACTTTCATGCCCGCCCGTAGAGGCGAGGTTGTAGCGCGGGTTGGCGCACAGCAAGGTCATCAGAGCGTCCACCAGCGTCGTTTTACCGCTCCCCGTCGGGCCGATCACGGCGGTGCCGGAAGGATCGATCTCGGCACGGTGATAACCCTGAAAGCCGCCCCAGTTATAGAGTTCGATGCTGCTGAGGATGAAGGTCTCGCTGTCACGCCAGAGTAGTGCTTGCTTCACGCCTCGTCCTCTTCAGCACCGGCTGCCGGCGTAGCCGCGCCCTCCACCTGCTCGCGCAGCCATGCCACCAAAGCCTGCAGGTTCTCCGGGTTGGCCAAGTGGGTAATGATGGGGCGGATGATGACGCGATCATGGGCGTCCAGAGCCGACACCAAACCATGACCCTTGAGCTGATCCAGCAGCGTGATAATACGATTGCGCTCCTTCGCCTCACTGCCCAGTTCTCCCAGGTAAACCTGCAGTTGGGGAATCAACTCATCAACCGCTACCAGTGCCTGACTGGCGCCCGTACCGCTTTCCTGTTCGTATGCGATGAAATGCTGTCGCAGAATGGCTATCAGCAGAGACTGCTCCAGATTCAGCCTTTGCCGACGCACGAGGGGGTGCGACCAGTCATCCTCCTCAGCCACCTCGCCCTGGCGAACGATAACAAACACCAGCCCCCGAACCTCGTCGACTCCCATGGCCAGGTCGAGCGGCTCCAGGATTCTGTCGACCGCCTCGATACTGGAAAGTGCTGAGCGATACAGGTTGGGCTTGTGGCTTTCTTCCAGCAGTCCGTACTTGAGCATTTCCTGTACGGCCTCACGTACCCGTTGCGGCGTCCGGCGCTCATCGACCTGTACAGCGGCGCTCATGACAGGCTGTTCATCATCCACGCTGTCATCCAGCGCCATGGGCTCCACCGTCAGCTCCGTTTCGTCGGCGCCAGAGGCGCCTGCAATTCGATCGAAGATCCCTGCCATGCTCACAATTCCCAATCGATGTCCTTGAGTGCCTCGTGGTCGAGTCCGACATAAGGCAGATTGAAGCGCCAGCGTTGCTCATCCTCGTCAACTAGCTCCACGAGCTGACGTTCCTCTGTCAGCACCTCGATACCGGCCTCGCGCGCCATCGCCAGCCAGAGCGCAAAGGTTTCCAGGTCGTGAACAGGTGGAAGCAAAGACGCAAGCTCCACGAGACTCACAGGGCGACCCTGCTCCACCAGCACAGCCAGGGTGTCACGAATCAGCGCTTCACGATCCAGACCGTCGAAGGCATCCCAGAAGTCATCATCAATCTGCTCCAACCCTGCAGGTTTCTGGCTCAGATCCAGCTCGGCGGTATCATCGTCATCCAGGGTCTTGAAGCGCAGACGCTCGATTGCCGGGACACCGGTAATGGCTACGCCAACCGGCGGTAAACGAACAGGCTTACGGCGCTCTGACTGACGTTGCCAGTCGACGCTGAGCGCTAGATTGAAGAAGTCGTTAAGTAACTGTCCGACTCGATGATGCTCGGCGGCCAACCCCGTCTTCATGAAGCCGCGAACATCACGCTCGCTTCGGGCGCGCGCTTGGAGCACAGCCTGCGACTCCCGAACCAGGCGTAACGCCAACCAACGCAGCTCACGTTGCTGGGGACGATTCAGAGCCTTTGGAACCGCTGGATGACGAAGGATGGTGCGCAAGCGCTCACGCATGGCCTCCAGCTCAGCGGACTGCCTCAGTTGCTGCTGGAAGCTTTCAAAGACACGCCCTTCCGGCGTGTTGAGTAGGGCATCTTGCCCATCCAATAACCGATCGACGATGTCTCCACGGTGAGACTGCTCGCTGATGATGAAGTGTCGAAGGGCGCGATCCGCCTCGCGCCAAGAGTCTTCAACTCGTCGAAAGTCCGCGCGCAGGCTGGTGGCGAGGTTATATACCTCGCGTATGCCCTCTATCGCCTGCGCTTCATCCAGCACGATGACGTTGCCAGCTTCTACCTGCGCTAGCTCGTGCTCCAAATCCTGGATTCGGCGGCGCAGGCTGGCAATACGGCCAGTTGGGCTGGGGTTCAGACCCGTTTCCAGGTTTTCGATCTCGCGCTGGACCACCGACAGGCGAGATGCCGTGGAGGTCATGATCCGACTATCCAGCGAGTCAACGAACTGGATGGCGGACTCCAACGCGTCGGTTGCGTAGATACGGCCCTCTCGCTCTACGACAAGGCGCCGCTTGATCCATTCACGAAGTTCACGGCCTGCTTGGAGATGCGTTGCATCCGGGTCGATCTCGTAAAGCTCCTGGCTGGCATAAGCAGCCAGCATTTCGGACAGCGCTTGTAGCGCATCCTCCATGGGGATCCCATCGTGCGCCCGTTCGAACAGCGTGCGCAGGCAACCCAAAACGAGCGGAGCACGACGCGAGGCGAGCAAAAGCCACGCGGGGTGCTGGCTGCGGGCAGATACATAGCGTTCTGAACGCTGTTGCGCGCTTTCTTCCATGACGGCCACATTGACAAGAGTTGTCTGGGAGCGAGCTTACGAAGCTAACCCGCTGCCTCATGATACGTATTTGCCCTGGCGGGTGGGCCTCGTTTAATGGCCCGCAGGAGCTGCGTCATTCGAAATAAAGTGAGTAAAAGGCCGGGTCAGTCGAGGTTTAACGATTTATTCCGGGGGCGCACCCTGGATATTGGCGATTTGGCGGAGGGATCTGTCGTCACGAGGGTGTATTTGGCTAGTTCGGTGAAGAGATCCCTGTGAGCGTATGTGGCAGCTCAGTGGTTTTTGCGGGACTGCCACTGGCATCCTGCGGCAAGCCAGCGCAGCCACGGTGGCTATAGAGCGAAGTCTCGATGACCTATCAGTGAGCTGCTGGTGGATTAGCTGGGTGCGGCATGGGGATAGTGAATTTCCCCGGTGGTATTGCGGGATTTTCAGTTCAACAACGGCGGTGGTAGTTGGCAGGCCTGGGGCGAGTTCAAATGTCAGAAGCTGCGGCTAGAGATGAAGGGCGGCGTCGTTATAGCGCTCTGAGCCCAGGAGCTTTTTGCTATTCTGTCGACCCGTGCCGCGGGACCTCGTTTACAACGGCTCGCCGTTGTCTTCCCCCCTGCGGATACCCATTCAACCGCTTCCTGGGGGTACGATGCGGAATCATGTAGTGATTGAGGACTGGGAAGGCGACGGTGCTATTCGCCTACCCGACGACGTTCTCCAGGAAATGGGCGTCGACGTTGGGGACACGCTCTACCTCCTTGAGGAATATGTGGGTACAACCCGCTGTCTGGTGCTGAGTAAGTCACCGCGCATTCCTGATCGCGTGGATGAGCTGGTTGGCCACTGGGAGTCGTTTGGCAAGGTCTCCGCCGAGATAAACACCAAGGAAGAGTGAGCTGACTACCCAGCCTCCTGCCCGTGAATCCCGGTGCTTGCCACTCTGCCATTGCCTCCTGCAAGAGCAGAGTCCTTCATGCTTAGACACGTGCCGATAGCTTTTGGCCAACCAAATTCCTGGGTTGCGCATATGTAACAGCCCAGGACAAAAAGCAGGTTTTTGCGAATTCAGACGCAGCACGACTGTAGTCGTGCATTCCACGCGCTGATGGAGCCGGAGCAGCGCTAGGTACCAGCGATCTGTTAACCTCCACTGAGCGTACTGAGCAACGATGCTCGCTGCAGGTCGCGAGCCGACTCAGGCTCAATGAGACGACGGTAGGACGCGTCAGGGTCTGGTTAGTGGTCAAAAACCGATATTCTGGATTTCGTTTTTTGTGCCAAGGCTAACCGCCCTCAGATGTCGCTATTAGCCCTAAACTGCAAGGCACGGTAAAAGACGAAACCCTTGCGGTACGGCACTTAGAGGCATTTCTGAACGCTTTCCGCCAACCAAGATCCCTGTACCGCATTGCCCTCCGAAGGGGGGTCGTGGGTTCGAATCCCGCCGGATGCGCCAGACAACGAAAGGCCCTCTGGAGAAATTCAGGGGGCCTTTGTGTTTCTGCCGCCCTAGTGGCACCTGCCCATCCGTCACGGCAGCCCGATCCCCGCGAAGCGGGCCGCCCGCAGGGCGAGCCAGAGGACGGTGACGTCTTCGGTGCAGTCCAGGGAACGGCCCGTGATCGCTTCGATACGCCGCATGCGATACACCAGGGTCTGCTTGTGGATATGCAGGCGCCGGGCGGTTGCCTGCCAGGAGCGGTTCTCTTCCAGAAAGACCTGCAGGCTGTGCAGCAGCGGCGCACCTTGGGCTCGCTCCTGTTCCAGCAATGGCCCGAGCGTCTGCCGCGCAGTGCGCTCGGCTTCATTCAGGGAGCGGGGCAGCCAGGGCGCCCCCGGCCCCAGGGTGGCGTAGAGGCTCAGGGGCTGCCGGGGACTGGCATGCGCAAGTGCGAGACGTGCTTCGCAAAGCGCGTCGGCAAATCGCTCGGGCCGGTCCACCGGATTGCTCGCTCCCAGCTCTGCGCCCAACTCGGCCTGTAGTTCGCTAATCCGTTCAGCGGGTTGAAGCAGGACGATCTCATGGCCCTGGATCCGCAGCAGTCCGTGCTGGCCCCAGCGCTGCAGAATGCCCTCCCTGTCTGGAGCGCCTTCGAGGGGCATCCGAGCAATGCACAGGTGCAACGCCGTGAGTGGCAAGCCTGGCATGAGGGCCTGCAGGCGCTGCTCGGCTTGATGGGGCGCTGCCCGCCCGTTCAGCAGGTCATCCAGAAGTTCGGAACCCAGGCGCAGCCGACGCTCGCTCTCGACACGCACGCGCTCGAGTTCGACTCCCACAATCGCGAGCAGGTGATGCAGCAGCGCGTAGTCGGGCAGCTCGCCGGCGCGGACGACCAACAGGCAGTCGGGCTCCGACGGCAGGGCCATGCCCAGCATCTCGCCATCGGGATGGGGATAACGCTGCAGCATGGGCAAGAGCCCCGTGCGCCCCTCAGCGCGCGTTTGCCTGATAGCCAGTCGGGCGCTTTCGGCAAGGGCTGGCAAGGCTTCATCCCAAGGCGCCAGGGTGCGGCTGTCGATCAGGTGAAGTGCCGCTGCAACGTCCTTTTCCAGCCGGGCCAGGAGTGGCGCCAGCCCGAGGCCACCAAGGCTCAACCGGGCGGTTTCGTAGATGCGCTGGAGCGCCAGGTGCCGTTCGCGCTCGATGCTGCGTCCGGCATCGGCGATGGCCCGGGTAACTGCGGCAAAGGGGACACCGTACTCGGTAAAGACAAGCGGAAAGCCCAGCTGATCCGCGGCGTCGCACAGCGCTGCAAGGTCAGGTGGCGCCTGCATGTCTTCTCCTATCATCAGGCCGGCCAGGCCGGCCTCCATGAGTCGTTGGACGTAGCGACGCTGCTCCGAGGGAGTGGTGGGGATACCGAGACCTGTAGTCATGAGCAGGTCTCCCTCCCCGAGCCATTCGGTGGGATCGGGGAGTTCGCAGACGTGGGCCCAGCGAACGGGTCGATCAAGACCGGCAGCTCCGCTCACCAGTCGCGAGCGAAGTGCCGGTAGGGCGAGGAGCTCTCGCAGGGTGAAGGGCATGTCCAGATTGCTCCAGGGTTGAGCGACCAGTGTAATCGCCAGGGGCCCTGGTTAGGACCTCACCAGCTGGCCGGCAACATGCCGAGTGCGGAGGCGATGGCGTAGATGCCACTCGCGGCGAAGATGAGGATGATCGCGATCTGGATCATGGGATGGGCATACCAGCCGCAGGTGAATGCCGGCGCCTGGTCACCGGAGCGGCGCGCGGCATTGAGCAGCAGGATCGGGATGATGCCCATCAACACCCCGCCGAAGGTGCCAGCGAAATAGAGGGCGTTGACGAAGCCACCGATACCGGAGTAGGCCAGCAGGAAAGGCGGTACGGAAACCAGGGCGAGAACGAGGAGACGCTTGCGCCGGTTGCGCTCGCTGCCCAGGCGGAAATGGTCGAAGAAGTTGGTGAACAGGCAGCCACCCAGTCCCCAGTAGGACGTCAGCATGGCCAGCAAGGAGAAGGTGTTGGCGGTGTAGTAGGCCCACTGCCCCAGGGATCTGCCCCAACTGAGCGTGGCCACTTCGCTGAGGTTTTCGGGCCCGACCAGGGTGATCACGGACGCGGGTATCGCGGCGACCAGGATAAAGGTGAGGACCATGCCGATGATGATCAGCCGTGGGAGTCGCCTGGGCGTCGTGAGGTTACCGCGCACCAGTTCAGGCACCAGGAACTGAGCGCCAAAGACGAATACGGCGAGGTTGAAGATCGGGACGACGTACTGCCAGTCACTCCGCCACAGGTAGGCGATGCGGGTGTCCGCATGAGTAAGGGTGGCCGCGATCAGTACGCAAACGATCAGCACCATGCCGGCACTGATGAGCTTTTCTCCGATGCCAAGGGCCTTGAGACCGAGGTAGAGAACCAGCACGGAGGGGAGGAAGAACACGAGACTGCCCATCTCGCGAGTCAGGCCGTACTGGCCGAAGAAGTCGGCCATGATGTTGCCGCTGCCGCTCATGTAGGCGACCAGTGCGCCATAGCTGTTGGCGGCGACAGCAAGAAAGATCAGCCAGCCTCCGAACGTGCCCAGGTAGCGCCGCGCGAGGCCGCTGAGCTGATTGTTGCCTCGCGTGCGCAGGCAGGCTTCTGCGACGTAGAGCATGGTGATGATGCAGAAGAAACAGGTGATGGCGAGGCAGGCGAGCAACGGCAGGTAGCCGACCTTGCGGGCGGCGTAGGCCATGCTAAGCACGCCTGCGCCGATATTGGTGCCGATGATGATGGCGACGGTCTCAAGCGAGCCCAGGGCATGGGCTTCGAGGCCGGACTCCGTTTCGATTCGTTGGTTGATACCCATTTGTTATGTCCTCTTTTATTGGGATCAGGGGGGAGTGAAGCGGCCTCTCGGGTGCAGCACGCTGCGGGATACAGCCCTTCAGCCTTTATCCTCCAGGCCGGCGGGGGCGAAGCGGGCGAGGAAGCGATCGAGGCGGGCAGGTTCATCCCCCTTCAGCTCTGCGTGCTCCTTCCGCATAACGGCATTGCGCACCAGGGAACCGCCGATGTAGCGCAGGGGCTCAGGGGGGAACCGGCGACAGCGACGCTCCACCAGCGGGCAGCGACTCCAGGCATCGTCTCGCCCCAGGGCCAGGCTGGCGAGGATGCGGCCGCCGAGGCGGCTGGGGCCGACGCCATTGCCGCTCCAGCCGATGCCGTAGTGGATGTTGGTATGCCCGGCGAGCCGGCCGAATACGGGCAGGCTGTCGTAGGTACGGTCGATCGGGCCGGACCAGCGGTGAGTAATGCCGACGTCGTTGAGCATGGGATAGGTACGGCGCAGATCGGCCTCGGTGAGGCGAAGACTGGGCGGGTGATCGTCGAAGGTGGCGTCAATCCGTGAACCATATGCGAGGGCTCCGGTACCCTTGCCGAATGCGATGCGACCGTCGTGGGTGGTTCGGTAGTAGTCAACCATCAACTGGGAGTCGGTAATGGCCTCGCCGCCGGTCCAGCCGATCTCGGCCAGTCGATGGGGAATCGCCTCGGTGACGACGATGGAGCTGTTGACGGGCACTATCGCACCGGCGAGTTCGGGCAATGCTGCTGCCCAGGCGTTGGTGGCAAGCACGACGCGGACCGCTCGGATACAGGCACTGGCTGTGCTCACCTCCACGGGCTCGCCGGGGCTGATGGCGGTCACTCCGGTGTGCTCATGGATCTCCACACCATTCGCCAGCGCTACCCGTCGCATTCCGCTTACCAGCAGAGCCGGCTGAACGGTGGCGTTGCTGCGTTCGAAGACCCCCGCCAGATGCACGCGGGAGCCTGTTCGCCGGGCCACCTCATCGGCATCGATCCGCTCGAATGGGCTCACACCCAACCGTTCGCAGGCAACCAGCGTCGCATTCCAGGTATCTAGGTGTCGTGGAGTGGTGGCGGTCCATAACCAACCTGCCTGCTGGTAATGGGCGTCGATCTGGTGCTCCTCGCAGAACTCCCCGAGTTCGGAAATGGCACGCTCGGCCTGTTCACCCAGGAAGCGTGCCTGGTTGGCGTCGCAGAAGCTCAGGAGGGTTCCGATCTTGGGCCACCAAGACATGACGAATCCCCCGTTGCGTCCGGATGCACCGCCGCCACAGACATCCTGTTCGAGCAGCATGACGCGCGCGTGGGGCTCCATTTGCTTGATGGAAAGGGCTGTCCAAAGTCCGACGAAGCCGCCACCGATGATGAGGACATCGACCTTGTGCTTGCCAGTCAGAGGAGCGGCCGGGCTCCCGCCATGCTCGATGGACTCCATCCAATAGCTGGCCTTGAGGGGAGGGGTAATCGTTAGCTTCATGTCGAAGGACCAGACTCGAAGGGTAAGTCGAGCCAGTCTCAAGGGGGTGCGCCCAAGTAACAATCAGGCGTTCTTAGGAAATTTCACGCCCTGTTTGTTCGATGGTATGAAGCCACTGCGGCCAGACGGGTGTGCCGTAAAGGGAGGAGAGTCGGAAACACTTGAAGCGGGACTGGGAATATTTTAAGCAGACTTTTCTTTCACG
>NZ_LXJQ01000063.1:0-32244 GCF_001728925.1 Pseudomonas sp. 1D4 | reverse complement strand
TTATATAAGGAAGGGCCGCCCTGCCCGACCAACATCCCTGCCCGATGCCTACGGCCGGGCGGGCAGCACTCCGGCAGTACAGCACGCCCAAGGCCGGACGGCACTGCGGCCGGATGCCGCAAATGCAGCCCCCGGAACGACGAAAGGCAGCCCGAAGGCTGCCTTTTCATTCCCTACCCGGTTCTTGCAAGCAAACCCAGGGACAAGGGTCATCGAATAATGGTGCGGACGGAGAGACTCGAACTCTCACACCTTGCGGCGCCAGAACCTAAATCTGGTGTGTCTACCAATTTCACCACGTCCGCATTCGACGCCGGAAACGAAAACGCCAGGCACTTGGCCTGGCGTATTCGCAGAATATGGGGTGGACGATGGGAATCGAACCCACGACACCAGGAGCCACAATCCTGTGCTCTACCAACTGAGCTACGCCCACCATATTTCACTTTGCTTGCGCCAAGACTGCCAAATGGCACGCCCGGCAGGACTCGAACCTGCGACCATCCGCTTAGAAGGCGGATGCTCTATCCAGCTGAGCTACGGGCGCTCGATCATCTACCGGAGCAGACTCTTCGAAGCTTTCGGCTTCAGCAGAAGCCTTGAGACTTCTACGTTTGCCGTCTTACCCAGCTAGTGGCTGTGCTCGACAAGCGGGGCGCATGTTATAGCTGCCCCCACTACCCGTCAACAAAAAAATGAAAAAAATTTAGAAAGATAAAGGGGTTACGGGAAAATGCCCGGCAGCCGCCTTTGCCCCGCAGGCACGCCATGCGAGAATACGCGCCCTTTTTCGCTCCTTCCTAATGGTTAATCACGCGTCATGACCGCACAACTGATCGACGGCAAAACGATCGCCGCCCGCCTCCGCCAGCAGATAGCCCAGCGAGTAGCTGAACGCCGCCAGCAAGGACTGCGTATTCCCGGCCTGGCCGTGATCCTGGTGGGCAGCGATCCCGCCTCGCAAGTCTATGTCGCGCACAAGCGCAAGGACTGCGAGGAAGTCGGTTTCATTTCCCAGGCCCATGACCTGCCCGCCAGCACCCGCCAGGACGAACTGCTCGCCCTGATCGACCGCCTGAACCAGGACCCGGCCATCGACGGCATCCTGGTCCAGCTACCTCTGCCCACGCACCTCGACGCCTCCCTGCTGCTGGAGCGCATCAGCCCGGACAAGGACGTGGACGGCTTCCACCCCTACAACATCGGCCGCCTCGCCCAGCGCATCCCGCTGCTGCGCCCCTGCACCCCGAAGGGCATCATGACCCTCCTGGAAAGCACCGGCGCAGACCTCTATGGCATGGACGCGGTGGTCGTCGGCGCCTCCAACATCGTCGGCCGCCCCATGGCCCTCGAACTGCTGCTCGCCGGCTGCACCGTCACCGTAACCCACCGTTTCACCAAGGACCTCGCCGGCCACGTCGGCCGTGCCGACCTGGTGGTGGTCGCCGCCGGCAAGCCCGGCCTGGTGAAAGGTGAATGGATCAAGGAAGGCGCGATCGTCATCGACGTCGGCATCAACCGCCAAGAAGACGGCAAGCTGGTCGGCGACGTCGAGTACGAGCCCGCCCTGCAGCGCGCCAGCTGGATCACCCCGGTCCCCGGCGGTGTTGGCCCCATGACACGTGCCTGCCTGCTGGAAAACACCCTGCACGCCGCCGAGCACCTGCACGACTGACGCGAGAGCAAGGCACCGAACGGCACCCCAGGGGTGCCGTTCTTCGTTTGACACGAAGAAAGCTGACGAACGTCATTCCACCTCCACTTCCCGGCCTGCTAAAACGGAACCCGTACTGCTCCACCGCACCACCGAGACCATCCACGCATGCCCGGCCGCCCCGACGCCCCGCCAGCCCCCTACCCGCCCCAGCTCAACCAGCCGGTTCACCTCACCGCCGGCGAGCTCCAGGCCTCTCTCGACGCCACCATGGCCCAGCACAAGGGCGGCCCCGTCTGGCTGTTCGCCTACGGCTCGCTCATCTGGCGCCCGGAATGCCCCGCTGTAGAACGCAGCCGCGCGCGTCCACGGCTACCACCGCGGCCTCTACCTGTGGTCGCAGATTCACCGGGGCACCCCCGATGCCCCCGGCCTCGTGCTCGGCCTCGATCGAGGCGGCTCCTGCTCCGGCTTCGCCTACCGCCTGCCTGACGAACACCTCGAACGCCACCTGTTCGCACTCTGGCAGCGGGAGATGCCCGATGCCGCCTACCAGCCGCGCTGGCTGGACTGTCGCCTGGAAGACGGCCGGCGCGTTCAGGCCCTCGGCTTCGTCCTGCGGCGCAACTTCGCCTGCTACGCCGGCGCCCTGCCGGATCACGTCCTCACCCAGGTCTTCGCCCGTGCCTGCGGCCATTACGGCACCACGCGCGACTACGTCGAGCAGACCGTCAACAGCCTGCGCGCCCACACCATGCCCGATCGCCGCCTGGAGTCCGCCCTCCTGCGCTGCAGTAAGCAATCTCACCTAGATTTCGACTGACCAATCGCTATGCACGCAAATCTATAGCGATCGACGCAGCGCTCGAATAACCTGCGCCAGCCCGCGCCATTGCTGGCAAGAACCGCTCGAGCGAATACCCGATGCGTTCCGTCGTGGCTGCCGTTATAAAAACAACCTCTTCACCACACGCACCCCACCTCCTGGCCCTGGGCGCCCTTGGCGCCGCCTTCCCCCCGCGAGCGCCTGTACCTCATCGCCTTCATCGAGCACGCCGGCCAGCGTGGGTCCTCCGACACTGCCCAGGTCCCGCCCTCTGCCCGTTCGACCTCAGGACCAGCCTCGCGGCGGCCTCTTTTTGCCACCCCGTCAACGCACCTCCACAGGCTCCGCCACAGCCCGCTTGCGCACATCCAGCACGTACTCCCGCTCGGCCAGCGACTCCCCGAGAAATGCCTTGAGCGTCGGCCCGCGCCGGAGCAAGCGCGGCCCCAGGAAGAATTCCGCCACCTCGTGGAACCAGACCCGCCTGCCGATGCGCGTATACCAGCGCATCGCGTGGCGCACCTCGGCATCCCGGTGGAACAGCACCCGCCACAGTGCCTTCGGCCGGGCCTGCATCCCCAGTTCGATCAGCTTGAACCAGAGGAACACCCGCCACGCCGGCACCTGCCGCACCGCCAGCACCTGGTGCTTGTAGTCCCAGCGGCGGCTGTCGGTCTGGATCACCTCCCGCGTCTCGGCCAGCGCGTAGAACGGCGTCCAGCGGTGCGGCGTGACGTACAGCAACTGGATCTGGTCCGGGTCGTAGCGCAGCAGGTGGCGGAACGAACGCCAGTAGTCGCCGTCCCGCTCCTCCTGGAACCCCACCACATAGGTCGCCATCGACACGATGCCGTGCTGGCGCAGCAGGCGGATCGCCTGCTGGTCCTCCTTGGGCGTCGCACCCTTGCGGATGGCCTTCAGGGTCGCCTCGTCATAGCTCTCGATCCCCAGCAGAAAGCGGATCACCCCCGCCTGGCGATACAGGTGGAGGATATCCGCATCGCGCACGATATCCCCGGCACGGGTGGACCCCACCAGCAACAACGGCACCTGCTCGGCGATCAGCGCTTCGAGAAAGGCCCGCCAGGCCTTGCGTGAGCCGGTGGGCAGCTCGTCGGCGAAGTTCACCAGCTCCACCCCCTTCTCCCGGTGCAGCCAGGCCAGCTCACGGGCCAGCCGCACCGGATCGCGATGGCGCCAGCGCGTCCAGAAGCCCCGCTGCCCGCAGTAGTTGCACAGGTGCGGGCACCCCCGGGAAAACTGCACCACCACCGCCCGCTTGCCACCCCAGTAGCTGTAGTCCGCGTGGTCGATCAGCTCCCAGCCCACCCGGTAGTCATCCAGGTTGCGCAGTATCGGCGCATCCGCCGTAGCCTGTGGCACCCCGGCTACTCGCAGGGCGATGCCCGGCACCGTATCCAGAGGCTGCTCAGCCGCCAGGGCCTGCATCAGCGACAGCGCCGTCTGCTCGCCCTCACCGCGCACGATCAGGTCGATCGCCTCCACCTCCCGGAGGATCTCGTCCCAGTGATAGGTCGGGTGCACCCCGCCATAGACGATGCGCAGCCCCGGCAGCACCGCCTTCAGCGCCCGGCAGATCGCCACCACCGTCACGTGGGCCGAACTGGAGCCGGAGTGCCCCAGCATCACCACCGCCGGCGCCAGGTCCACCACTCGCGCGACGATGGCAGGCAGCGCCAGCCCCTTGCGGTCGGCATCCAGCAGGTGCACGGCAAAGCCCGCATCCAGCAACGGGCCGCCCACGCTGAGCAGGCCGAGGGGCGGCAGATGCTCGCGGGGCATGCGGCTGCCGATGGCGGTGTGGGGCGGGTTGAGCAGCAGTACATCCATGGGAACACCCAGCGTCGGAAGAAGATGCGGGTGTTATCGCGCGCGCCTGTGAACGGCGCAGGGAGGTGGTGTGGGCATTGCGTGGCGATTGTGTGGAGGCCGGACGCGGGGCGCGTCCGGCCCGGTGGATCAGGCGAAGACGAAGTACTTGCGCACCGTCTCCACCACCTCCCAGGTGCCCTTCAGGCCGGGCTCGATGACGAACACATCACCGGCCCGCAGGTGCACCGGCGCCTCCCCTTCCGGCGTGATGATGCAGTAGCCATCGAGGAAGTGGCAGTACTCCCACTTCTCGTAGTTCACCTCGAACTTGCCGGGGGTGCAGATCCAGGTGCCCATGATCTTGCTGCCATCGGCAGAGGTGTAGGCGTTCAGGTTCACGGTGTGCGGGTCGCCGCCGATGCGCTTCCACTTGGTGGCGTCGAGCACGGGCGTCGGGCAGGTTTCACGCAGGACAGTGATGAAATCGGACATGAGCACTCCAGGCAGTGGGGAATCGAATGTCCACCCTAGGGCCCCCGCCCCCTGTAGGCTTGTCTGATACCGCCCCCCGCCTGTCCAGAAGCGCAGCCGTCAGAGGAACATGCCACCCGAGGCCTCGATCCGCTGGCCGGTGATCCAGCCCGCCTCGTCCGCCAGCAGCAAGGCGACCGCCTGGCCGATGTCGTCCGGCAGGCCGACCCGCCCCAGTGCGGTGTTGGAAGCCACGAAGGCATTCACCTCGGCGTTGTCACGCACCACCCCGCCGCCGAAGTCCGTCTCGATGGCGCCCGGCGCCAGCACATTCACACGGATGCCGCGCGGCCCCAGCTCCCGGGCCAGGTAGCGGGTCCAGACCTCCACGCCACCCTTCATCGCCGCGTAGGCGCCGTACCCCGGCAGGCAGAAGCGGGCCAGGCCGGTGGACAGGTTGAGGATGCGCCCACCGTCAGCAATCAACGGCAGCAGGTGCTGAGTGAGGAAGAACGGCCCTTTCAACTGGATGCTCAGCAACTGGTCGAACTGCGCCTCGGTGGTCTCCGCGCAGGGGGCGTGGATGCCAATGCCGGCGTTGTTCACCAGGGCATACAGGCGCGCCCCGTCAAAGCGCTGCTCCAGGCATTCGGCCACCTGGCGGGCGAACGCGGGGAAGCCGGACACAGCCCCCACATCCAACTGCAGCATCTCGGCCCGCCCACCCAGGCGCGCCACTTCATCGGCAACGGCCTGGGCCTCGTCCTGGCGCGAATGGTAGGTACCGATCAGGTCGAAGCCCCGTGTGGCGAGTTGCAGAGCCGCGTTGCGGCCCAGGCCGCGGCTGGCGCCAGTGATGAGCACGATCTTGCGAGTCATGGTGAAGTCCTCCGGTGGGTGGAAAGGACTCCAGGCTATTGTTCGCGATTGATCCGATAAATACCGCAAAACCGCACATACTGATCGCCATCCACGAACAGAGAACACCGCCATGGACACCCTCGACCTGCTGCGCACTTTCATGCGCGTCACCGAACTGTCGAGCTTCACCCAGGCCAGCGCCAGCCTCGGCCTGCCCCGCTCCAGCGTCTCCGAACAGGTGCAGGCGCTGGAACAGCGGCTGGGCGTGCGCCTGCTGCAGCGCACCACGCGCCAGGTCCGCGCCACCCAGGACGGCCTCGCACTCTACGAACGCAGCCAGTCCTTGCTGGCCCAGGTAGACGATCTCGAAGGCATGTTCCGTGAAGGCGCCGCCGCCCTGGCCGGCCGTCTGCGGGTGGACCTGCCCAACCGCATCGCTCGTCAGTGGGTGATGCCACGCCTGGCCGAGTTCCTCCACGCCCACCCGGCCCTCGAAATGGAGCTGAGCTGCACCGACCGCCGCGTCGACCTGGTGCGGGAAGGCTTCGACTGCGTCCTGCGGGTGGGCGAACTGATGGACCCGAGCCTGATCGCCCGCACCCTTGGCCAACTACCCCTGGTCAACTGCGCCAGCCCCGCCTACCTCGCCCGCCACGGCACGCCGCAGACAGCGGAAGACCTGGCCCGGCACCACCTGGTGCACTACCAGCCGGTGCTCGGCGCGCGACCGGCCGGCTTCGATTATCAGCAGGAAGGGTGCCTGGTGCGCCTGCCCATGGGCGGCTGCCTCACGGTGAACAGCACCGATGCCTACGAAGGCGCCTGCCTGGGCGGCCTCGGCATCATCCAGGCCCCGCGCCTGGGCCTGACCGAGCTGCTGGCCAGCGGCGAACTGGTGGAAGTGCTGCCACAACTGAGCGCCCCTCCGCTGCCGCTGAACCTGCTCTATGCCCACCGTCTGCAACCCCGGCGGGTACGTGCCTTCATGGACTGGCTCGACGGCCTGCTGGCACCCCATCTCGACGGCCGCGCACACCGTTCACCGGTTTAGGTTGTCGATTCTAGAGCACCTCCGCGAGTCTCCCGGGCACGGCATACAACCCCAACAACGCCGCGTCACGCCTGATCATCGACGGGGGCCCTGCCCCGGGAGGTTCCATGCGACTGCACTGTTTCCTGCTCGGCTGCGTCTGGACGGACGGCTACGAAACCGAAGTCGGCGCCGAGCCGATGCTCTGCCAGCGCTGCCAACGCTGTGGCAGCCACCGTTACGTCAAACGGGCCGATCCGCCTCATCTGGCGACAGCCGCAGGTGCCGAGCCAGCTCGTCGAACAACGTGACCACCGCCCGCAGCCCCCGGCACTCAGGCCGTGTCAGCAGCCACAGGGCGCTGCCGCAGCCCTCGGCCGGCAGGTCCAGCGGCTGCAGGCACTCATCCAGCAGGAAGCGCGGCAGCACCGCCACCCCCAGCCCGGCGCGGGCCAGCTCGGCCACCGAGAGCATGCTGTTGCAACGGTAGGCCGGCACCAGCGCCGGGAAGCGCTGGCGACGCCAGGCCACGCTGGCGTGGTCGGGCAGGAAGTCGTCCGGGGCGATCCAGGCCATCTGCGCCGGGTCGCTGCCGGCCTGGCTCGCCAGGTAGGCCGGGCTGGCACAGACCACGTAGGGCACCTCGCCCAGGCAGCGGCCCACCAGGTGCTGCGGCGGTGAGCGGGTCAGGCGCACGGCGATGTCGGCGTCGCGCCGGCTGAGGTTGGCGAAGTCGTTGGAGGTGGCCAGCTCCAGGCGCAACGCCGGATAGGCCGGCATGAAGCGCGCCAGCACCGGCAGCACCAGGCCCTGCAGCACCGTGTCCGTGCAGGTCAGCCGTACCGTCCCGCTGAGCACCTCGCGCCCCTGTTCCAGAGCCAGTTGCGCCACCTCCAGGGCCTGTTCCGCCCGCTCGGCCTGTTCCGCCAGCAGCCGCGCCGCCGCGCCGGGCACGTAGCCGCCACGCCCCTTCTGGAACAGTTCGCTGCCCAGGGCCTGCTCCAAACGGCGGATGGCACGGAATACCGTGGAGACGTCCACCCGCAGCAGTTCGGCGGCCCGCGCCAGGCTGCCGCCGCGCACCAGCGCGAGCACCAGTGCCAGGTCGTCCTGGGCCAGCCTGTATTGCATCGGTGCAATCTTCATCGGTACGAATGCCTATTCTGCGTGCTGAAACGCAAGCATATAGTCCGTCCTGCCTGACACAAGGCCCCTCGACAAGGATCGGACATGATCGGCACCGCCCCCCTGCACATCGCCCTGCTGGGCGAACACGACCCCGCCATCACCGCCCACCGCGCCATCCCCCTGGCACTGGAGGACGCCGCGGAGCGCCTCGGCATCCGCGTGCGCGCCGAGTGGATCGGCACCCAGGGCCTGGAGCCCCGCCACCTCGCCGGCCATCACGGGCTCTGGTGCGTGCCCGGCAGCCCCTACGCCGACACCGAGGGCGCCCTGCGCGGCATCCGCCATGCGCGGGTCAGCGGGCTGCCGTTCCTCGGCACCTGCGGCGGCTTCCAGCACGCGGTGCTGGAACACGCCCGCAACGTGCTCGGCTGGGTGGAAGCGGCCCACGCCGAGACCGACACAGACGCCGGCCTGGCGGTGGTCTCGCCGCTCAGTTGTGCCCTGGTGGAATGCATCGAGGCCATCCACCTGGCACCCGGCTCCCGGCTCGCCAGCGCCTACGGCAGCGCCATGGCCTTCGAGGGCTACCACTGCCGCTATGGCGTCAACCCGGACCTTCAACCGGCCTTGCTGAGCGCCGGGCTCAGCGCCTCCGCACACGGCAGTGATGGCGCCCTGCGCGCGGTGGAACTGGATAGCCACCCGTTCTTCGTCGCCACCCTCTTCCAGCCCGAGCGCGCCGCCCTGGCCGAGCGGCCGGCGCCCCTGGTGCAGGCCTTCCTGCGGAGCTGCGCGGCATGAGCGCCGCCACGCCACGGGCACGGCTGCCCGAACCGCCCTACTACGTGGTGATGTTCATCTCGCAACGTACCGAGGGTGACGACGGCTACGTCGCCATGGCCGAGCACATGGCGGAGCGCGCGCGTCGGCAGCCGGGTTTCCTCGGGGTGGAGTCGGTACGGGATGCCCAGGGCCTGGGCATCACCCTGTCCTATTGGCGCAGCAAGGCGGACATCCTCGCCTGGAAGCAGAACGCGCCTCACCGCGAAGCCCAGGCCAAGGGGCGCACGCAGTGGTACAGCCGGTTCGAGGTGCGCGTCGCACGGGTGGAGCGCAGCTACGGCTTCGCGGCGGAAGGCCCGGCCCCGGCGTGATTGCGCTGGTAGGTCTCTGCCCCCATGGCGGATATCTGCCCCTCGATCAGTGCCTCGAACGGGCGCAGCAGCGCCTCGAAGCAGGTGGCGGGCTCCAGCAGCTCCAGCGCGCGGGTGATGGCCTCCAGGGTGGACAACGCACCGGGGCCCGGCGCCTTGCGCAGGCGATAGCGGGAGGGCTCGCCCTCGGGCAGCGTCACCCGGGGCAACGCGGCCAGCGCCGGGTTGAGGTGCAGCAGCTTGCGCGCCTTGCGCCAGGTGCCGTCAGGCACCACCAGCAGCAGCGGGCGGGGCGTACCCACCAGCCCCGCCGGCAGCACCTGGGCCTCCTCGCCGGGGAACAGCAGCCGCGCGTCCACCTCGGGGTCGGCCAGGCGCGCCGGCAGTTCCGCGAACACCTCGCCTACCCACAGCTCCGCCTGCAACAACCCGAGGGCAGCGAAGCGCGCGGTATTCAGGGCATGCCCGGCCTCGCTCGGGTGCTGCAACACGAGCACACGGGTGCGGCTGTCCAGCCGCGGGATCAGCGGGCACAGGCACAGGCGTTCGGGGCGTTGGCAACGGGGGCATTGGGGGCGTAACATGGGCGCGGATTCTGCCACAACCGCAGGCGGGCTCCGAGCCCGGTGAGTGCCGTCCACTGGCACCCTGCGTGTGGAATCAGCGGTTGAAGCGTTCGGCCAGGCTGTGCAGGTACTCGGCCATGTGCTCCAGGTCCTGGCTGATCTGGGCCCCTTCCAGGGCCTGGTTGGTGCTGTTATCGGAAAGCTGGGCGATGCGGGTGATCTGCCGGCTGATGTCGTCCGCCACCTGGGTCTGCTCCTCGGCAGCGGCGGCCATCTGCTGGCTCATGCCGGTGATGCGCGTCACCGCACTGCTGATCCCCTCCAGCGCCTCGCGCACGGCCTCGACGCTGCCGACGCTGTCCCGGGAGATTTCCTGGCCACGGCTGGCGGTGACCACCGCACGGTCCGCACCGGAACGCAGGGAGGCGATGATCTGGTGGATCTGCTCGGTGGACTGGCGGGTGCGCGAGGCCAGCGAACGCACCTCGTCCGCCACCACCGCGAAGCCCCGGCCCTGCTCGCCGGCCCGTGCCGCCTCGATGGCCGCGTTCAGCGCCAGCAGGTTGGTCTGCTCGGCGATGGAGGTGATCACGTCGGCCACGCTGCCGATGGACTGGGTCGACTCCGCCAGCTCGTTCACCGCCTTGCCGATCTCGCTGACCGCGTTGGCCATGTGCTCCATCGCCTCCAAACTCTCGCCGGCCAGGCTGCGGCCCTGCTGGGCCAGACGGTCGGCCTCTTCGGCGGCGTGGGCGGTGTTCTGCACGTTGGTGGAGACCTCCTGGATGGTGGCCGCCATCTCGTTGATGGCCGTGGCGGACTGGTCCGTCTCGCTGCGCTGTTGCTCCAGCAGGTCCGCGCTGGAGCTGGCCAGGCGCGACGAATCCATCGCCCGCGTGCGCACGCCGCTGGCGGCATCCTCCAGCCGGGTGAGCGCCGTCTGCAGGCGCGCCTCCTCGCTGATCATCGCCATGTCCAGCAGCGCCTGCTCGCCCTTGTTGGTGGAATAGGTCAACGCCACCAGGCCACTGGTGAAGGCCTTCGGGTGCTCGGCCAGGGTGCGGCGGATGGTCTGGCGCTTGTCGTAGCGCTGGAAGGCCGCGAGCACGAACATGGTCACCGCCATCAGCACCAGCAGCCACGGGCCGGTGACGATGTAGTGCCCACCCAGGACAATCGCCGTGGCCAGGATCAGCGGCCAGGAATGGAGGGTGTCGTAGGCCCAGTAGTCGTACCAGGGCACCGGCGACTTGCCCGCCCGCAGCCGCGCATAGAGGGCATCGGCACGGCGCACCTGGTCACGGGTCGGCACCGAGCGTACCGACTCGTACCCCACCACCTTGCCCCCCTCGTAGACCGGGGTGACGTAGGCGCTGACCCAGTAGAAATCGCCGTTCTTGGCGCGGTTCTTCACCAGCCCCATCCACGGCTTGCCCTGCTTGAGGGTGTCCCACATGTGCCCGAACACCGCCGGCGGCATGTCCGGGTGGCGCACGAGGTTGTGGGGTTGGCCAATCAGTTCCTCGCGGGAAAATCCACTGATTTCCACGAAGGCGTCGTTGCAGTAGGTGATCTTGCTGCTGAGATCGGTGGTAGAGATCAAGCGCTCGCTCGGAGAAAACGTGCGCTCACGCTGCGTCACGGGAAGGTTCTGGCGCATCGGTTGACGTCCCTGGTAGTTGAAACCCGGCGGGCTTTGTGGATCACCCTTGAATAGGGTCTAGCACAGTGATGGCGTGCCGCCAGAACCAACGTACGAATCTTTAGACCCGACTCAACACCTTCCGGGCGAAAGATGAACGAGCGGTCAACGCAAGTTCAGTTGGGCCCGCAGCAAGTCACGGAAGGTGACGATCAGGGGTTCCCGCGCCCGCCCACGGCGCAGGATCATCGAAAACGGCGCCTGGTAGCCGAAGGTCGCCGGCGAGAGTGCCCGCAGGCGCTGCTGGTCCACCCAGGGCTGAGCGTAGTGCTCGGGCAGGTAGCCGATGTAGGCGCCGGAGAGCACCAGAATCAGTTGCGCCTCCATGGACTCCACCGTCGCCGCGCTGTGCTTGAAGCCATGCCGCGCCAGCTCGGCCTGGCTCCAGTAGCCCCGGCCGACCATGCGCTGCTGGGTGATGACCTCTGCCGGGATGCGCCGGTCGCTGAACAACGGATGCCGGTCACTGCAGTACAGCCAGTGCTGCTCGCGGTACAGCGGCTGGTAGGTCAGACCGTTCATGCGCGTGGAAAAGGCGCCGATGGCCAGGTCCAGGCGGTTGTCCAGCACCCCCAGTTGCAGGTCGTAGGGGCTCATCACCGACAGGTGCAGGTGCACGCCGGGGTGTTCGCGGCTGTAGGCGCCGATCACCTCGGCCAGCGGCAACGCCGGGTCGCTGACGGTGGAGTCCAGGACCCCCAGGTTGAGCGTTCCGCGCAGTTCCCCCTTCAGCGAGGCCGAATAGCGCTCGAAGCTTTCCAGCTCGCCCAGCAGGCGCAGCGCCTCCTGGTGGAACAGCTCACCCTTGCTGGTCAGGCTGAAACCTCCCCGCCCCCGGTGGCACAGGGTGATGCCCAGGTGCGCCTCCAACTGGCTCATGTAGGTGCTGATGGCCGAGGTGGACAGGTTCAGCTCCTGCTGCGCGGCAGCGAAGCCCTGGTGGCGCACCACGGCCGCGAACACGCGCAGCAGCTTGAGGTCGGGAAGGGTGTTGGACATAGGGCTCCGGCAAAACTATCGACGACAGGGCTCCGTGGGAGCGAATTCATTCGCGATGCGGGCCACAGGCCCGCCAATCCGCCGCCAGGCGCCGCTTCGCGGCGTTTCGCGGCGTTTCGCGGATGAATCCGCTCCCACCACAACGGTGCTACTGCGACAGATCGGCGCAGTCTACCCGTTGCGGATAGTTTAGAAATCCTTGAAGTGATTATTTGCCCGTGGGGATTCTTCCCGCGGCACCCGCTCACCAGAATCCGCCCCACGACAACCACAACAACCGTGAGGCCACCCCGTGGACAAGAAACTCCACCAGCCCCTGGGCGGCAATGAAATGCCCCGTTTCGGCGGCATCGCCACCATGCTTCGCCTTCCCCACATCCAGACCCCCGCCGAACTTGATGCCCTCGACGCCGCCTTCGTCGGCGTGCCGCTGGACATCGGCACCTCGCTGCGTTCCGGCACCCGCTTCGGCCCCCGCGAGATCCGCGCCGAGTCGGTGATGATCCGTCCCTACAACATGGCCACCGGTGCCGCCCCGTTCGACTCGCTGAACGTGGCCGACATCGGCGACGTCGCCATCAACACCTTCAACCTTCTGGACGCCGTGCGCATCATCGAGCAGGAATACGACCGCATCCTCGGCCACGGCATCCTGCCGCTGACCCTGGGCGGTGACCACACCATCACCCTGCCGATCCTGCGGGCCATCAGGAAGAAGCACGGCAAGGTGGGTCTGGTGCACATCGACGCCCACGCCGACGTCAACGACCACATGTTCGGCGAGAAGATCGCCCACGGCACCACCTTCCGCCGCGCAGTGGAAGAGGACCTGCTCGATTGCGACCGCGTGGTGCAGATCGGCCTGCGCGCCCAGGGCTACACCGCCGAGGACTTCAACTGGAGCCGCAAGCAGGGCTTCCGCGTGGTGCAGGCCGAAGAGTGCTGGCACAAGTCCCTCGAACCGCTGATGGCCGAGGTGCGCGAGAAGGTCGGCGGCGGCCCGGTGTACCTGTCCTTCGACATCGACGGCATCGACCCGGCCTGGGCGCCCGGCACCGGCACCCCGGAGATCGGCGGCCTGACCACCATCCAGGCGATGGAGATCATCCGTGGCTGCCAGGGCCTGGACATCATCGGCTGCGACCTGGTGGAGGTCTCCCCGCCCTACGACACCACCGGCAACACCTCGCTGCTGGCGGCCAACCTGCTGTACGAGATGCTCTGCATCCTGCCCGGCGTGGAGCGTCGCTGACATGGACGCCCACCGCCAGGTCCTGGAGGGCGGCGAAACCGCGGACAGCCCGGAGCGGAAGACCATCGTCTTCCGCCAAAAACAAGAAAACACCCCATGGCTCGCCTGCCATGAACGCCTGTCGGCCATGCCGGAGCATCTGCCCCCAACCTGACGCGCTCCCCGGGAGATGAACATGCATAACAACAACAATGAACACAGCCTGACGCACATCGACGTATTCGGGGTCGAGCAAGTCCCGGACCACGAGCACAACGCCGGACCGATCGATCTGTTCCGCATGATCTTCGGCAGCGCCAACGCCTTCGCCCTCCCCCTTGCTCGGCAGCTTCCCCGTAGTCTTCGGCCTGTCCTTCCAGGCCGGTGTGTGGGCCATCCTGCCGGGCATCGTGGTCGGCTCGCCAAACGGCGCCAACAACGCGGTCTCCTCCAGCGCCTACTCCGGCGTCCACGGGCGGATCGTCGGCTGGCTCCTTTCGCGGCCCAACCCGTTCCCCGAGCCGACCGAAGTGTACGGCGCTGGGTGCGCACGAAGCGCAGCGCCGCGCCCCTGCGAGCTGAGGCCGCCTGACCCTGAACCCACCGGGACCTGGACGGCCCCGATCCTTGCGATGAACGGACCGGCCACGCTGCAGCACCGCGCGGCTACGCACCTCCCCGGATGCCCGTCCGGACTACAACAATGAGAAAGAGAGAGCTGATCTTATGGCCCTGGATATCTTCGTCGTACTGCTCTACGTCGCCGGCATGCTGGCACTCGGCTGGTATGGCATGCGTCGCGCCAAGACCCGTGACGACTACCTGGTCGCCGGACGCAACCTCGGCCCGGGTTTCTACCTCGGCACCATGGCCGCCACCGTGCTCGGTGGCGCCTCCACCATCGGCACCGTGCGCCTGGGCTACGTCCACGGGATCTCCGGCTTCTGGCTCTGCGGCGCCATCGGCCTGGGCATCGTCGGGCTCAGCCTGTTCCTGGCCAAACCGCTGCTGAAACTGAAGATCTACACCGTCACCCAGGTACTGGAGCGCCGCTACACCCCGGCCGCCCGCCAATCCAGCGCCTTGATCATGCTGGTGTACGCGCTGATGATCGGTGCCACCTCCACCATCGCCATCGGCACCGTCATGCAGGTACTGTTCGGCCTGCCGTTCTGGATCGCCATCCTCGTCGGCGGCGGCGTGGTGGTGCTCTACTCCACCATCGGCGGCATGTGGTCGCTGACCCTCACCGACATCGTGCAGTTCCTGATCATGACCGTCGGCCTGGTATTCCTGCTGATGCCCATGTCCATCGCCGACGCTGGCGGCTGGAACGCCCTGGTGGAGAAGCTGCCGGCGCGCTACTTCGATTTCACCGCCATCGGCTGGGACACCATCGTCACCTACTTCCTGATCTACTTCTTCGGCATGTTCATCGGCCAGGACATCTGGCAGCGCGTGTTCACCGCCCGCAGCGAAGGTGTGGCCAAGGTGGCCGGCACGGCTGCCGGCCTCTACTGCGTGCTCTACGGCCTGGCCGGCGCCCTCATCGGCATGGCCGCCAAGGTGCTGCTGCCGGACCTGGAGAACGTCAACAACGCCTTCGCCAGCGTCGTCGAACACAGCCTGCCCAACGGCATCCGTGGCCTGGTGATTGCCGCCGCCCTGGCCGCGCTGATGTCCACCGCCAGCGCCGGCCTGCTGGCCGCCTCCACCACCATCACCCAGGACCTGCTGCCGCTGCTGCGCGGCGGCCGGACCAGCGGCAACGGCGACGTGCATGAAAACCGCATCGCCACCCTGCTGCTGGGCGTGGTCATGCTCGGCATCGCCCTGGTGGTGAGCGACGTCATCAGCGCCCTGACCGTGGCCTACAACCTGCTGGTGGGCGGCATGCTGGTTCCGCTGATCGGCGCCATCTACTGGAAGCGCGCCACCACCGCCGGCGCCATCGCCAGCATGAGCCTGGGCTTCCTCACCGTGCTGGGCTTCATGTTCAAGGACGGCCTGGACGCCAACACCCCGATCTACTACAGCCTTGCGGTCGGTCTGGTGAGCTTCGTGGTCATCAGCCTGGTGACACGTCGCCCGGCCAGCCACGCCAGCCTGGCCTGATCGTCGCGACGGGTCGCGGCCCACTCCCGCGCCCCTTCTGAGCCCGGCAGGCTTGCCTGCCGGGCTCGTTTCATACCCAGCCCAACAAGGAACCTGCCATGACCACCTGCGGTGAATTCCTCGTCAAGCAACTGCAAGCCTGGGGCGTCGACACCGTGTTCGGCATCCCCGGCGTGCACACCGTCGAGCTCTACCGTGGCCTGCCCGGCAGCGGCATCCGCCACATCACTCCGCGCCACGAACAGGGCGCCGGCTTCATGGCCGACGGCTACGCCCGCGTCACCGGCAAGCCCGGTGTGTGCTTCATCATCACCGGCCCGGGCATGACCAACATCCTCACCGCCATGGGCCAGGCCTACGCCGACTCCATCCCCATGCTGGTGATCTCCAGCGTCAACGAACGCCACCGCCTCGGCCTCGGCAACGGCTACCTGCACGAACTGCCGGACCAGCGCGGTCTGGTCGCCGGCGTCGCCGCCTTCAGCCACACCCTCATGAGCGTCGACGAACTGCCCGCCGTGCTGGCCCGCGCCTTCGCCGTGTTCGACGGCCAGCGTCCGCGCCCGGTGCACATCGAGCTGCCGCTGGACATCATCACCGCCCCCGCCGACCACCTGGAGCTGCGCCCCCGCGTGCGCCTGCCGCGCCCCGCCGCGCCCCTGGCACAGCTGCGCGAGGCCGCCCAACGCCTGCGCGCCGCCCAACGCCCGCTCCTGCTGCTGGGCGGCGGTTGCGTCGAAGCCCAGGTGGAGGCCCGCGCCCTGGCCACCGCCCTCGACGCCCCCACCGCGCAGAGCATCAACGCCAAGGGCCTGCTCCCCGGCGACCACCCGCTGCTGCTGGGCAGCAACCAGTCCCTGGTACCGGTGCGCCAGCTGGCCGCCGACGCCGACCTGGTGCTGGCCATCGGCACCGAGTTGGGCGAGACCGACTACGACGTGGTGTTCGACGGCGGCTTCCGCATCGGCGGCGAGCTGATCCGCATCGACATCGACGCCCAGCAACTGGTGCGCAACCACGCCCCGGCCATGGCCATCCACTGCGATGCCCGCCAGGCCATGCGCGTGCTGCTGGCCGAGCTGCCGCCGCGCCAGGCCGATGCCAACAGCCCCGGCGCCCGTCGCGCCGCCGAAGCCCGCGCACAACTGGCCGAAGGCTTCGCCGGCTGGGAGCACTACCGTCGGTTGTTCGACTGCATCCTCGAAGTGCTGCCCAATGCGCGCTTCGTCGGTGACTCGACCCAGACCGTCTACAGCGGCAACCACCTGGTGGAGCTGGACGGCGCCCGCCGCTGGTTCAACGCCTCCACCGGCTACGGCACCCTCGGCTACGGCCTGCCGGCGGCCATCGGCGCCAAGCTGGCCGAACCGGAGCGCCCGGTGATCAGCCTGATGGGCGACGGCGGCATCCAGTTCACCCTGCCGGAACTGGCCAGCGCCGTCGAAGCACGGGTCGGCGTCATCGTCCTGCTGTGGAACAACCAGGGTTACGGCGAGATCAAGCGCTACATGGAGCGCCGCGACATCACCCCGCTCGGCGTGGACATCCACACCCCGGACTTCATCGCCATCGCCCGCGGCTTCGGCTGCCAGGCCGAGAAAGCCCGCGACCACGCCCATCTGCAGGAGCTGCTGCGCAACGCCCCGGGGGACCGCCCGCTGATCATCGAAGTGGCCGAAGCCCCGCCCTTCGCCCCGTGAACCCGACCCCGTAACCCGGGCCAGCACCCTGCCAGACCGTAGCCCGGACTTCAGTCCGGGACGCTTCAACCCCCAATCCCCGGGCTGAAGCCCGGGCTACGCATCCAGGCCGGCAACCCACAGACCTTAGCCCGGACTTCAGTCCGGGACGCTTCAACCCGCAATCCCCGGGCTGAAGCCCAGGCTACGCATCCAGGCCGGCAACCCACAGACCGTAGCCCGGACTTCAGTCCGGGACGCTTCAACCCCCAATCCCCGGGCTGAAGCCCAGGCTACGCATCCAGGCCGGCAACCCGCAGACCGTAGCCCGGACTTCAGTCCGGGACGCTTCAACCCCCAATCCCCGGGCTGAAGCCCGGGCTACGCATCCGGGCCGGCAACCCGCAGACCGTAGCCCGGACTTCAGTCCGGGACGCTTCAGCCCGAACCCCTGGGCAGAAGCCCAGGCTACGCATCCAGGCCGGCAACCCACAGACCGTAGCCCGGACTTCAGTCCGGGACGCTTCAACCCGAACCCCTGGGCAGAAGCCTGGGCTACGGACCTGAAGTAGCCTCTGCAGGTGCGGCGGGGCGCTGCCAGGTATGCTGCCCCCACAACCACAACAAAGGAGCCTCCGATGAAAATCGTCAGCCGAGACCGCTGGTTCGAGGTGGAGCACCTCTACGACGGCATCAGCCTCATCAGCGAGCCCTACGTGCGGCCCTTCTACCGCTGCAACCTCTGGCACATCCAGGGGCGCGACCGCGACGTACTGGTGGACTCCGGCTCCGGCCTGGTCAGCCTGCGCGAGCAACTGCCCTGGCTCACCCAGCGCCCGCTGCTGGCCGTGGCCAGCCACACCCATTTCGATCACATCGCCGGCCACCACGAGTTCGACGAACGCCTGGTGCACCCCGCCGAGGCCGACATCCTCGCCCGCCCCGACGGCGACAACACCCTGGCCAGCGCCTTCGTCGACGACGCCATGTTCGAGGCCCACCCCGACTGCCCGCTGTGCTACGCCGAGTACCGGGTCAAGGCCGCTCCGGCCACCCGGCTGATCGAGGAAGGCGACGTCCTCGACCTGGGCGACCGCGTGCTGGAGGTGCTGCACACCCCTGGCCATTCCCCCGGCGGCATCAGCCTCTGGGAGGCCCGCACCGGCACCCTGTTCAGCGGCGACATCATCTACGACGGCCCGCTGATCGAGGACGCCTACCACTCCAACCTCGACGACTACGCCCGCAGCCTGGCGCGTCTGCGCGAGCTGCCGGTGCGTACCGTGCACGGTGGCCACTTCCCCAGCTTCTCCGGCGAACGCCTGAATACGCTGATCGACGACTGGTTCGCGCAACACGACTGATCCTGCCCGGGCGCCGTCCCGGCGCCCGACCCGCCCTAGGCGGCCCGCCACGCCTGACTTATCCCTTACTTGAATAAGAATATTTATTCAAATTCCTTCACAGAATAAGACGCAACACCTAAAACGGCTCCGGCAGGCAACCAGTGTCCGCCGGGCAACAGCCGCTCCACTGCCCGCCAGGCAACAGCGCATCAACAGTTCGCTGGCCTGGCAGCAGCACCGCCCAGCGCTATTACCTGCCAACTCATTGATAAATAACGCTTTACCGAAGTGGAACGGGACTTGCTGACCCCCTGGCTCCCACAGCACGCCAAAGGAACACCAACCATGAGCACTGCCCTCAACGTCGTCGCCGTCTCCGGTGGAGCCTACCGCCCGTCCCGCACCCTGGTGCTTACCGAAGCCCTGGTCGCCGCCCTGGGCGAACGCCTGGAGTTCAACGCCCGCATCATCGAACTGGGCGACATCGCCCGCCCCGTCGGCGGCGCCCTGTCCCGCAAGGAACTGCCGGACGACGTGGACGCGCAACTGCGCGCCATCGAGCAGGCCGACCTGCTGGTGGTAGCCGCACCGGTGTACCGCGGCTCCTACCCCGGCCAGTTCAAGCACCTGTTCGACCTCATCGACCTGAACGCCCTGATCGACACCCCGGTGCTGCTGGCCGCCACCGGTGGCAGCGAACGCCACGCCCTGGTCCTGGATCACCAACTGCGCCCGCTGTTCAGCTTCTTCCAGGCCCTGACCCTGCCCATCGGCGTCTACGCCAGCGAGGCCGACTTCCAGGACTACCGCATCACCAGCGCCCCGCTGCAGGCCCGCATCGACCTGGCCGCCGAACGCGCCGCCGACCTGCTGCACAGCACCACCGCCGGCAGCCGCCCGCTGCGCAAGATCGCCTGAGCCGGCGGGACGACACCATGAGCGCCCATCCGCAAACCACCGTTCTCGACCCGCTGCTGAGCGCCCGCCAGCTCGCCGCGCAGTTCGCCGAAAGCGCCGTCGAGCGCGACGCCCGGGGCGGCACGCCCAAGGCCGAACGCGACGCGCTGCGTGCCAGCGGCCTGCTGGGCCTGGCCATTCCCCGCCTGTACGGCGGCCTCGGCGCCAGCTGGAGCGAGACCCTGGCCGTCACCCGCGAATTCGCCCGGGTCGACAGCTCCATCGCCCACGTGTTCGGCTTCCAGCATCTGATGCTCGCCACCGTGCGGCTGTTCTCGCGGCCCGAGCAATGGCAACCCTGGTTCGAACAGACCGCCCGCAAGCACTGGTTCTGGGGCAACGCCCTCAACCCCCTGGACACCCGCACCCTGGTCAAGCGCTTCGACGGCTGGTGCGAGTTCTCCGGCAAGAAGAGCTTCTGCTCCGGCGCCAGCGACTCCGAGATGCTGATCGCCTCCGCCGTCGACGAAGGCAACGGCGGCAAGCTGCTGATCGCCGCCATCCCCAGCGGGCGCACCGGCATCACCCTGCACGGCGACTGGGACAACATCGGCCAGCGCCAGACCGACAGCGGCAGCGCCACCTTCGAACGGGTGCGTGTGGAGCAGCACGAACTGCTGCTCGACCCGGGCCCACTGAGCACGCCGTTCGCCTGCCTGCGTCCGCTGATCGCCCAACTGCACTTCGCCAACCTGTTCCTCGGCATTGCCGAAGGCGCCTTCGACGAGGCCCGTCAGTACACCCTGCACGAGAGCCACCCCTGGTTCCGCTCCAGCGCCCGCCACAGCGGCGAGGACCCATACGTCCTGCGCCACTACGGCGAATTCTGGGTCGGCCTGGAGAGCACCCGCCTGCTGGTGGAGCGCGCCGCCGAGCAGTTGGACGCGGCCTGGGCCAAGGAACACACCCTGAGCGCCGAGGAGCGCGCGCGCCTGGCCCTGGCCATCGGCACCGCCAAGGTCGCGGCGACCCGCAACGGCCTCGACATCTGCAACCGCCTGTTCGAAGTCACCGGCGCCCGGGCCACCCACGCCTCCCTGCGCTTCGACCGGCACTGGCGCAACCTGCGCACCCAGACGCTGCACGACCCCGTGGACTACCGCATCCACGAGCTGGGCGACTGGGCGCTCAACGGCACGCGCCCCACTCCGTCCTTCTACTCGTAAGGCAAGCCCATGCACCTGCTGACCCTCCCCCCGTCCCCGACACTGGCCACCTCGATCCGGGCGACCGCACAGGTCTTCGAAGACCCGCGCTCCCAGGCCCTGCTCGCCCACCTGCAACAGGTCGCCCCCAGCGAGGCGAGCATGCTGATCATCGGCGAGACCGGAACGGGCAAGGAGCTGGTCGCGCGCCACGTGCACAACCTCAGCGGCCGGCGCAACGGCCCCTTCGTCGCGGTGAACTGCGGCGCCTTCTCCGAATCCCTGGTGGAGGCCGAGCTGTTCGGCCACGAGAAAGGTGCATTCACCGGCGCCCTGGCCGCCAAGGCCGGGTGGTTCGAGGAGGCCAACGGCGGCACCCTGTTCCTCGACGAGATCGGCGACCTGCCGATGCCCATTCAGGTCAAGCTGCTGCGCGTGCTGCAGGAGCGCGAAGTGGTGCGCCTCGGCTCGCGCAAGAGCATCCCCATCAACGTGCGGGTGCTGGCGGCCACCAACGTGCACCTGGAGAAGGCCATCAACGCCGGGCACTTCCGCGAGGACCTCTACTACCGGCTGAACGTGGTCGCCCTGCAACTGCACCCGCTGCGCGAGCGGCCCGGCGACATCCTGCCGCTGGCCCGTCACTTCGTCGCCGAGTACAGCCGGCGCCTGGGCTACAGCGACGTCACCCTCAGCGAGGACGCCGCCCGCCGGCTGGCGAGCTACGACTGGCCGGGCAACATCCGCGAGCTGGAAAACGTCATCCACCACACCCTGCTGATCTGCCGCGACAGGCTGATCCGCGCCGAGGACCTGCACCTGTCCAACCTGCGCATCGAGCGCCCGGACGACAGCCGGCCCCGCGAGGAAAGCGCCGACGACCTGCTGCTGCGGGCCTTCGAGCGCCTGTTCGAGGAGCAGAGCGGCGCCCTCCACGAGAAGGTCGAAGACGCCCTGCTGCGCGCCGCCTACCGCTTCTGCCACCACAACCAGGTGCACACCGCCAGCCTGCTGGGGCTGTCGCGCAACATCACCCGCGCGCACCTCATCCGCATCGGCGAGCTGGTGGTGAACAAGCGCCGACCGGCCCAGAGCGCCCAGGGCGGACGGGTCATCAACCTGTCGATCTGAATTCCAACGACAACAACGCCACGCGTGCACCCAACGCCCTGACGGGCCCTACGCCCTTGCGGGCAACGACGATGGCAACGAGGACAACACCATGAGTCTGGATATCTTCTGGTTCCTGCCGACTTCCGGCGACACCCGCTACCTGGGCCACTCCGCCAGCGGCCGCCCGGCCACCAACGCCTACATGCGGCAGATCGCCGTGGCGGCGGACCAGCTGGGCTACGACGGCCTGCTGATCCCCACCGGCGCCAGCTGCCTGGACCCCTGGGTGACCGCCGCCAGCCTGGTGCCGGTGACCCAGCGCATCAAGCTGCTGGTGGCCCTGCGCACCTCCCTCGGCAACCCCACCGCCTCAGCCCGCCAGGCCGCCACCCTGGACCAGGCCAGCGGCGGGCGCCTGCTGCTCAACGTGGTGCCCGGCGGCGACGCCACCGAGCTGGAGGCCGACGGCGTGTTCCTCGCCCACGACGAGCGCTACGCCGCCTCCGACGAGTTCCTCAGCATCTGGCGACGCCTGCTGCAGGGCGAAACGGTGGATTTCGACGGCCAGCACCTCAAGGTCAAGGGCGCGCAGAACTTCTTCCCGCCGGTGCAGCAGCCCTACCCGCCGTTGTACTTCGGTGGCTCCTCCCCCGCCGCCCATGCGCTGGCGGCCAAACACGTGGACGCCTACCTGACCTGGGGCGAGCCGCCCGCCGCCGTTGCCGAGAAGATCGCCGACGTGCGCGCCCGCGCCGCCCGCCATGGCCGCAGCGTGCGCTTCGGCGTGCGCCTGCACGTGATCGTGCGGGAGACCAACGCCGCCGCCTGGGCCGCCGCCGACGAGCTGATCAGCCACCTGGACGACGCCACCATCGCGGCCGCCCAGGCCAACTACGCGCGGATGGACTCCGAAGGCCAGCGACGCATGGCCGCGCTGCACGGCGGTGACCGCAACAAGCTGGAAGTGGCGCCCAACCTCTGGGCCGGCGTCGGCCTGGTGCGCGGCGGCGCCGGCACCGCCCTGGTGGGCGACCCGGAAACGGTGGCCGCGCGCCTGCTGGAGTATGCGACGCTGGGCGTGGACCGCTTCGTGCTGTCCGGCTACCCGCACCTGGAAGAGGCCTACCGCTTCGCCGAGCTGGTGTTCCCGCTGCTGCCCGGCAAGGGCAAGGTCACGGTGGACGGTGCCTTCACTGGCGGCGCCTTCGACATCCGTGCCGGCAAGGAGAAGATCGCGTGAAGATCATCGACATGCGCTGCCGCCCGGCCTACCTGCCCCCCTTCTTCGGCGGGGCGTCGGGCATGTACCTGTTCCTGCCCGGCAGCGAAGGCTAGGTGCAGGCAGCCAACGGTTTGCTTGCCGACCAGTTGCTGTTCGGCTCCTCCTACACCTTCCGGCCGATCCGCCAGAGCATCGAGGATGCCCAACGCCTGGGCCTGCGGGACGAGGTGCTGGAGAAGTTCCTCCACGGCAACGCCGCGCGCCTGTTCAAGCTCTGATGAACCCGGGCCGCCGTTGGCGGCCCACACCTAGGCCCTGTACGAAAAGTGCCTGCGCTCGGTGATGCTGCGTTAAAAACCGGCTCAGAATGCTCATTTACCACACGTAAACTGCGCTTCTTCGCCGTTTTTTGCCTTGCCTGACCTTCGCTCGACGACTTTTCGTACAGAACCTAGTTGCTGGCCAGCCCCAGCAGTTCTTCGCGGCGCTCCGGCTCGCGGGTGCGGGGCGAGAGCCAGATGTCGAAGAAGGCCCGAGCGAAGGCGCGGTCGTCGACGGCGTGGGTGAGCCGGTCGCCGAAGTAGAAGCGCGCGCCCTGCCCCGGCAGGAACACCCCGGTGATGCGCTGCCCCGGCTCCACGTCGACGAAGGCCTGGCGCATCTGCTCGGCCCAGGCCTGCAACTGCGTCTCGCTGACCCGGTCGCCCGCCGTCCGGCGGATTTCCTTGAGGCTGGCCGCCACCAGGTCATCGCGCTCGATGGTGCGGTGGTAGGTGAGCTCCAGGGCAAACGGCGCATCCACCGCCAGCGGCGCCGACGGCGACCACAGGCGGGCGCTGTAGAGGCGGAAGCCGAAGAAGCTGTAGTCCGCACTGCCCACCAGGCGCGCCTCGGGCAGGGCTTGGCGCCAGTCGGCCTGGGCCAGGCCGGCGGCAGTCAACAGGCAGCAGGCCAGCACGGCCCGGCGAAAGAAAGGATTCATGGCGTCACTCCGGTTGGATGACGGCCAATATTGTACAAACCAACAATTTGTACAAGAACAACCCATCGGCGAACGCAAACGACCGCCCGGCACGAAGGCGCCGGGCGGTGGCTGGGTCGGGTCATGGCGGCGCGGGCAGAACGCCCCGCGCCAGGTTCACGAACGGCGCTGGCGCCGGGCCTCGGCCAGGCGGCGCTGCTCGTCACTGCGGACAGGGATGGGTTGCAGGCGCGGGCGCTCAATCAGCCCAAGGGTCACGGACAACTGCCAGGCGAAACGGCTCAGCCAAGCTTTCATGGTCCCCTCCTCATCAGGACAGGCGGCGGAAGGATTCCGCTGCCAATTACAGCGTAGACCTGCCCCGGAAAGGGCGAACTGCGCTGAATCAAAATTTACAGGAGCCGGTCAGACGCCAGGAGCGGTCAGCGTAGGAAGCCGACTAACGGAGCCCACCGGACGGAACCGCCTCGGCGCCACAGCACGCGGCGGGAAACGGGCCAGGGAACGGTTCGCCGCGCGCGTAGCCGGCCATGATGATGGCCAGGAACAGCACGGCCACCGCGCTGAACAGCACATTGAGGGGGTTGGGCTCGCCCATGGGTCAGTCCTTCGAGGTCAGGGAGCAACACAGGATCGACCGGCACCACGGGCAAGGGTTCAAGCATTTTTCACCGACGCGGGACGGCCACCGACCTGACGGACGGTCGCCACCGCAGGGTCAGCCACGCGCCGCCACCGCGCGCTGGTTGGACGCCAGGATGTTGTCCGGCTCCAGCGCCCGGCCCGCCTCCACCGCCGCCAGCCAATCCTGGGTGCTGGCCACGGCGCCGAAGCCGGCGTGCAGCACCACGGTGACCACCCGGTGGATCTCCTCGGCGGTGACCGAACCGGCGGCGTTGGCGTAGGGCAGCGAGCCGGTGGCGTCGTTCAGCAGCTCCACCGTCCAGCCCTCGTGGGCAGCCTGGCGCACCGTGGAGTCGTCGCAATGGTGGGTCATGTAGCCGACCACCGTGAGGGTGTCCACGCCACGTGCACGCAGCCAGTCACCCAGGCCGGTGCCGTACAGGGCGCTGGCCTCCTCCTTGTCCACCAGCAGGTCATGGGGGCGACGGGCGATCTCCGGGTGCAGTTCGGCGGTGGCGCTGCCACGGGCGAAGATCGGCGTGCCTTCCGGGGTCAGGTGCCGCACCACCACCACCGGGATGCCGGCCGCGTGGGCCGCATCCATGGCGCGGGTGATGTTGGGCAGCGACTGGCTCACCGGCGGGTACTCGATCAGCAGGCTGCCGTTGAAGTATTCGTTCTGCACGTCGATGACGATCAGGGCGCGTTTCGGGGACTGGGACATCAGGGTTTCCTCGCAAGCTCGGCAGTGAAGGTGGCGAGGATTGTTGGCCAGGCCCCCCGCGACGCACGAGTGGCCCAGTTGCCAAGTTCCGCTAAGATCGGGCCAAGCCAACCGGAGCCCCTCCATGCCAGTCCCCGTGATCGCCGTGGTCGCCTTCGACCATATCAGCCCCTTCCACCTGTCCGTGCCCTGCCTGGTATTCGGCGAGATGCAGCCCGATGCGCCGCCCTTCGAGCTGCGCGTCTGCGCGGCGGAAGACGGCCCGCTGCGCACCAGCGCCGGTTTCCAGATCAGCGTCAGCCACGGCCTGGAAGCCCTGGAGGATGCCCACACGGTGATCGTGCCCAGTTGGCGCGACCCCGACGAACGCCCGCCGCAGCCCCTGCTGGATGCGCTGCTCGCCGCCCACCAGCGCGGCGCCCGCCTGGTGGGGCTGTGCCTGGGGGCTTACGTGCTGGCCGAAACCGGGCTGCTCAACGGCCAGCGCGCCACCACCCACTGGGCCTGGGCGCGGGACTTCAGCGCCCGCTACCCGGCCGTCGACGTGGACCCGGACGTGCTCTACCTGGAAGCCGGCAACCTGCTCACCTCCGCCGGCACCGCCGCCGGGCTCGACTGCTGCCTGCACCTGCTGCGCCAGCACTGCGGCGCCGAACGGGCCAACCGCGTGGCCCGGTTGCTGGTGGTGGCGCCCCACCGCCAGGGTGGCCAGGCGCAGTTCATCGAACAGCCGCTGCCCGCCAGCGCCCGCGATGACCGCCTCGCCGGGCTGCTCGACTGGGTACGCACCAACCTGCGCGAACCCCACAGCCTGGACAGCCTGGCCGAGCGCGCGCTGATGAGCCGGCGCAGCTTCACCCGGCACTTCCGCCAGCTCACCGGCACCACCCTGGGCGACTGGCTGCTGGCCGAGCGCCTGGCCCTGACCCAGCGCCTGCTGGAGAACACCGACCAGAGCGTGGAGCAGATCGCCACCCTCGCCGGCTTCGGTTCGCCCGCCTCCCTGCGGCACCACTTCGGTCGCCATTTCGGCGTCTCGCCGTCGGCCTGGCGGCAGAGCTTCCAGGGGAGCGCTTCGTAGCTGCGCGGCCGGCATCCCCGGGCTGAAGCCCGGGCTACGGTCATGCTTGGGGTTTGGGCTGCAGGTCCATCAGCTCGATCCAGGCCTTCAGGTTCGCCCCCAGCATGCCCTTGCGCCACATCAGCCAGGTGGTGGCGGTGGCGAAGGGTTCGGTCAACGGGTGAATCGTCACCGCCTCGCGCCCCGGCATGCTCTGCAACATCGAGCGCGGCATCAGCGCCACCCCGCCACCGGCCACCACACAGGCCAGCATGCTGTGGTAGGACTCGATCTCCATCACCCGGCCCATGGCCACCCGCGACTCGGCGAACCAACGCTCCAGACGCTTGCGGTAGGAGCAGCGCGAGCGAAAGGTGTAGACCGCCGCCCCTGCCACGTCCGCTGCGCTGGCCACCGGCCCATGGCCGAGGGCGGTGATCAGCACCAGCGCCTCGTCGAACAGCGGGATGCCATCCAGGTCGGCGTATTCCAACGGGCCGTCCACCAGCGCCGCGTCCAGTCGCCCGGCCACCAGCCCCTCCACCAGCTCGCCGCTGGGCTGCGTCTGCACCTGCAGGTTCACCGCCGGCCAGGCCCGGTGGTAGCGCGCCAGCATCGGCGGCAGGTGGATGGCCGCCGTGCTGTACATCGAGCCGATGAGGAAGTCCCCCGCCGGCTCGCCGACCTTGATCGCCGCCTCCGCCTCGGCCTGCAGGGCGAACAGCCGCTCGGCATAGCCCAGCAGCACCTTGCCCGAAGCCGATAGCTGCAGGCGCTGGCGCTCGCGCAGGAACAGGTCCACGCCCAACTGTTCCTCCAGTTGCCGCAGCCGCGTGGAGAGGTTCGACGGCACACGATTGAGGCGCTCCGCCGCGCGGGCGATGGAGCCGGATTCGGCCACCGCCTGGAAGATGCGCAACTGGCTGAATTCCATGGCAAGCATTCTCTTTTGCTGAATGAGTTGTTCTTTATTATTCGTTTTTTATGAACATCGCAACGCCCTAGCATGGTCTTCCGATGTCCTGCATGGAGCCCTGCCATGGCCCCTCGATCCGCATCCTCGCCAGCCTCCTGGCCCTCATCGCCACCATGGGGATCGGCCGCTTCGCCCTGACCCCGCAGCTGCCGCACCTGATCGCCGAAGGCCAGGTGGACCTCACCGCCGCCGGCCTGGTGGCCGCCGCCAACTACCTCGGCTACCTGGTGGGTGCGCTGGACGCCCTGCGCGCCACCACCGCCCAGCGTGCCCGCCGGCGCCTGTTCGGCGGGCTCTGGGTGGGCGTGGCGATCACCCTGGCCTCGGCCTGGGCCGAAGGCTTCTGGGCCCATGCCCTGTTGCGCTTCGCCGCCGGCGTCACCAGCGCCTGGGTGCTGGTGGTGGTGACCGGCCTGGCCGCCCAGGTGGCGGCAGACGCCGGCCGGCCGCGCCTGGGGGTGATCCTCACCGGCCTCATCGCCCTCGGCCTGAACCTGCAAGGAGCGGGTTCGGCCCAGGCCTGGCTGGCCTTTGGCAGCGCGGCGCTGGTGCTGGCGGCCATTGCCCACCCATTGCTGCCGCGTCCGCGTGCTGCCTCGGCGGCCGGCTCGGTGCAGGCCGGGCCGCGTCCGGCGGACTTCTACCCGCTGCTGGTGGCCTACAGCCTGGTGGGGATGGGCTACATCCTGCCGGCCACCTTCCTTTCGCAGATGGCCGCCAGCCAGTTCCACGGGCACTGGCAGGCGGACCTGTTCTGGCCCGCCTTCGGCTTGGTGGCAACCCTGGGGGTGCTGCTGGTGAGCCTGCGCCGCCCCGGCATGGGCAGCACCGGTCGCTGGCTGGTGGGGGCGCTGTGGCTGCAGGCGTTTGGCGTGCTGGCCTGCCTGTTCCCGGGCATGACCGGGCTGGCCCTGGGCGTGGTTCTGTGCGGCGGGCCCTTCCTCGCCAGCATGTTGCTGGTGATGCAGCGGGCGCGGGAAATCGACCCCCAGGGCCACGCCCGCAACGTCGGCCTGCTGACCGCCGGCTTCGCCCTCGGCCAGCTCAGTGGCCCGCTGCTGGCGGCCCTGAGCAGCCACTTCAGCGGTGGCCTGCGCCCGGCCCTGTTGCTGGCCGCCGGCGCCCTGCTGCTGGCGGGCGGGTTGATGTTGAAGGCGCGGGAAGCCGTGAAGGTGAACAGCGTTGCGACGTGCCGGGGTTGAGCCGCAGGGCCCGGGTGCCACCTGACGGTCCCGGGCTGAAGCCCGGGCTACGCGGGGAGTACAGGATCAGCCGGGAAGGCCTCGCGCTCCTCCTCACGCAGGGTCAGCACGCGAAAGCCGCTCTCGGTGACCAGCACGGTGTGCTCGAACTGGGCGGAGAGGCTGCCGTCGCGGGTGATCACCGTCCAGCCGTCGGCCAGGGTGCGCACCTGGCGGCGGCCCTGGTTGATCATCGGTTCGATGGTGAAGGTCATGCCCGGCTCCAGGCGCAGTCCCTGGCCGGGCCGGCCGACGTGCAGCACCTGGGGGCTTTCGTGCATCTGCCGGCCGATACCGTGGCCGCAGTACTCCAGCACCACCGAGTAACCCATGCGCTCGGCGTGGGTCTGGATGGCATGACCGACGTCCCCCAGGGTCGCGCCCGGGCGGACCACGCGGATGGCGTCGTACAGGCACTCGCGGGTCACCCGCACCAGCCGCTTGGCGTCATCGCTGATGCGGCCGACGGCGTACATCCGGCTGGTGTCGCCGTAGTAGCCGTTCTTGATGACAGTGACGTCCACGTTGACGATGTCGCCCTCCTTCAGCACCTCGCGGACCGACGGCCAGCCGTGGCAGACCACATGGTTCACCGAGGTGTTGACCGTGTACGGGTAGTCGTACTGGCCCTTGCTGCCGGGGATGGCGTCGAGGGTCTCGACGATGTAGCGCTCGCAGAAGGCGTCGATGTCCATCGTGGTGATGCCGGGCACGATGAACGCCTCCAGCGCCTCCAGCACCCGCGCGGCGAGCCGACCGGCCACGGCCATGCGCGCGATCTCGTCGGCGGTCTTGATCGTCACCTTGCTCATTGCACGGCCTCTTCCGCCGCACCGGCGCCTTCCTGCTCGCGGGCCTCGCTCATCAGCCGGCGGATGATGTCGGCGTAGGTCAGCTCGGGATGCGCCTCGGCGAGCCTGCCGATGCGCATCCAGTGCTCGGCCTGGGCGTTGATGGAACGGGACATGGCCCGGCAGGCGACGCGGGCCTCCTCGTGCAGGGAATCCGAGATCTTGACGATGCCCATGGCAGATACTCCATATACAAAATGCTACATAACATAGCACTTCGGATTGGCTCATGGGGTACATGCAACGATGAAGCGAGGGCAGTCTGGCGCAGTCAGACCCGCCACCCTCTGGTTCCGAAACTCGCCCGGCAAGGCGAAAAAGGCGGCCTCAACAGAACTCGCGAATCAACCACTCACCGAATGAAAAGGGCCGCATGGCGGCCCTTTTCCACAGCACTGCCCTGCTCAGGTCCCGGTCTTGATCTTGGTCCAGGTCCGCGTGCGGATGCGCTCCATCTTCGGCGGCAGCATCTCCACGGAGAACAGCTTGGCCTGCACCTCGGCCGGCGGGTAAACGTTGGGGTTGTCCCGCAGCTCGGCCGATGTGAGCGCGTCGGCGGCCTGGTTGGGGTTGGCGTAGGCCACATGGTCGGAGATCGGCGCCACCACTTCCGGCTGCAGCAGGTAGTTGAGGAAGGCGTGGGCCTGCTCGACGTTCTGCGCGTCCTTGGGGATGGCCAGCACGTCGAACCAGGCGGCGGTGCCCTCCTTGGGAATGCGGTACTCCACCTTCACCCCGTTGCCGGCCTCGCGGGCGCGGGCGGCGGCCTGCATGGCGCCGCCGGACCAGGCCAGGGCCACGCATACCTCGCCGTTGGCCAGGTCGCTGACGAACTTGGAGGAGCTGAAATAACTCACGCTCGGGCGCAGCTTCTCCAGCAGCGCTTCGGCCTTCTTGTAGTCCTCCGGGTTGCGGCTGTTGGGCGGCAGGCCGAGGTAGTGCAGCACCTCGGGAATCACCTCGGTGGGCGAGTCGAGGAAGGCCACGCCGCACTGCTTGAGCCTGGCCAGGTTGTCGGGGTTGAAGATCAGCTCCCAGGAGTCCACCGGGGCGTTGTCGCCGAGCACCGCCTTCACCTTGTCGACGTTGTAGGCGATGCCGTTGGTGCCCCACATGTAGGGCATCACGTACTGGTTGCCCGGGTCCTTGGCGGCCAGCACCTTGAGCAGCGCCGGGTTGAGGTTCTTCCAGTTGGGCAGCTTGCTCTTGTCCAGCGGCTGGAACACGCCGGCCTTCATGTAGTTGGGCAGGAAGCCGTCGCTGGGCACCACCAGGTCATAGCCGGAGTGGCCGGACAGCAGCTTGGCCTCCAGCACCTCGTTACTGTCGTAGACGTCGTACTTGGGCTGGATGCCGCTGGCCTTGTGGAAGTTCTCCAGGGTGTCGGGGGCGATGTAGTCGAACCAGTTGTAGATGCGCACCACCGGCTCGGCGGCCACGGCATTCAGCGAGGCGCCCAGGAGGGCGCCGGCGAGCAGCAGGCGGGCGCTCATCGGGCAGCCCCTTCGTAGCCCTGCAGCACGTTCACCGCGTTGACGCCGATGGCCTCGACGGCGTAGCCGCCTTCCATGATGAACAGCGTCGGCAGGCCGAGGGCAGCGATGCGCTGACCCATGCGCAGGTAGTCCGGCGAATCCAGCTTGAACTGGGAGATGGGGTCGTCCTTGTAGGTGTCCACGCCGAGGGAGATCACCAGTGCGTCCGGGGCGTAGGCGGCGATGCGCTGGCAGGCATCCTCCAGCGCGGCGGACCACCCGTCCCAGGCGGTGCCATGGGGCAGCGGGTAGTTGACGTTGAAGCCCTCCCCCGCGCCCTCGCCGCGCTCGTCGGCATGGCCGAGGAAGTAGGGGTACTCCACCAGCGGGTCGCCGTGGATGGAGGCGAACAGCACGTCGTTGCGGGTGTAGAACAGCTCCTGGGTGCCGTTGCCGTGGTGGTAGTCCACGTCGAGGATGGCGACCCGCTTGGCGCCCTGGTCGAGGAAGGCCTGGGTGACGATGGCGGCGTTGTTGAAGAAGCAGTAGCCCCCCATGAAGTCGCTGCCGGCGTGGTGGCCCGGCGGACGGCACAGGGCGAAGGCGGTGCGGGCGCCCTGGCGCATGTGGTCCTGGGCGGTCAGCGCCACCTGGGCGGAGCTGTACACGGCCTGCCAGGTGCCGGGGGTGATGGGCGCCTCGGTGTCGAAGCTGTAGTGGCCCAGCTCGCCCATCAGTGCGGTGGGGATGGGGCCGTCGCGACGCAGGCGACGGGCCGGGAAGGTGGTGGAGACCAGGTCGCCGCTGTGGCCTTCGGCCTCCCAGCGGGCCCAGGCGCCCTGGAGGAACTTCACGTAGCCGGCGTCATGCACACGGAGGATGGGGTCGAGGCCGAAGTCACGCGGCTCGATCACCTCACCCAGCGCCTGCTGGCGCACGCGGGCGAGCACGGTGTCGGCGCGGCTGGGCATTTCGAAACAGGGCTGGAGCTTGCCGTCGACCAGTTCGGACTGGCCGAAGTGGAGGCGATGATCGTCGCTGTACACGGTCAGCATGGGGCGTACCTCATCGGGGTTCTTGTTGTTGGTGAGCCCGATTCTCGGCCGCCACTCCCGCTTTGAGCAGTAGGGGTAACGGCCAATAGGGGATCGAAATGGCCAACATGGCTGGCCACGTCAGGTCGGATATATCGTCACCGCGTGGATCGATAAAGCGCGATTCACCCTACACCCCCAGATATCGCCCGTAGGATGCGGTGAGCTCGGCGAACCGCATCGAG
>NZ_LXJQ01000062.1:0-32263 GCF_001728925.1 Pseudomonas sp. 1D4 | reverse complement strand
ATAAAAAGCCCCGGCACAGGGCCGGGGCTGGAAGCATAGCCAAGCACTCGGGTGGATTACACGTCGAGGTTGGAGACCGCCAGGGCGTTGCTCTCGATGAAGTCGCGGCGAGGCTCCACCGCGTCGCCCATCAGGGTGTTGAAGATCTGGTCCGCTGCGATAGCGTCCTCGATGGTCACCTTGAGCATGCGACGGACGTTCGGGTCCATGGTGGTTTCCCACAGCTGCTCCGGGTTCATCTCGCCAAGGCCTTTGTATCGCTGGATGGTGTGGCGCTTGGTGCTTTCGGTCATCAGCCAGGCCAGGGCGTCCTTGAAGCTGCTGACGGGCTTGCGACGCTCGCCACGCTGCACATAGGCACCGTCTTCCAACAGGCTGTTGAGCTGCTCACCCAGGGTGGTGACCTGGCGGTAGTCGTTGCTGGCGAAGAAATCGCGGTTGAAGGTCACGTAGTGGGACAGGCCATGGGCGATCTGCTGGACCTCCGGCAGCCACAGGTGGCGCTCACGGTCTTCACGCAGGCTGATGGAGTAGGTCAGGCCGGATTTCTCGGCTCCCTTCAGACGCTCTTCGAACTGCTTCAGCCAGCCCTGCATGGCGCCCTGGTCGGACAGCTGCTCCACACTCACTCGGGGCAGGTAGACCATGTGCTCGGTGAGCTCCTGCGGGTACAGGCGGGACAAGCGCTTGAGGGTCCGCATGACGGCGCGGTATTCGTTGACCAGGCGCTCCAGCGCTTCGCCCGACAGCCCCGGAGCATTCTCGTTGACGTGCAGGCTCGCATCTTCCAGGGCCGATTGGGTCATGTATTCGTCCATGGCCTCGTCGTCCTTGATGTACTGCTCCTGCTTGCCACGCTTGACCTTGTACAGCGGCGGCTGGGCGATGTAGACGTAGCCACGCTCGATCAGCTCCGGCATCTGACGGAAGAAGAACGTCAGCAGCAGGGTGCGGATGTGCGAACCGTCCACATCGGCGTCGGTCATGATGATGATGTTGTGGTAGCGCAGCTTCTCGATGTTGTACTCCTCACGCCCAATTCCGCAGCCTAGTGCGGTGATCAGGGTGCCGACTTCCTGGGAGGACAGCATCTTGTCGAAACGGGCCTTTTCCACGTTGAGGATCTTGCCTTTCAACGGAAGGATGGCCTGGGTCCTGCGGTTGCGGCCCTGCTTGGCCGAGCCACCCGCGGAGTCACCCTCCACGATGTAGAGTTCGGAAAGGGCGGGGTCCTTCTCCTGGCAGTCGGCAAGCTTTCCGGGCAGGCCCGCAATGTCCAGAGCGCCCTTGCGACGGGTCATTTCGCGGGCCTTGCGTGCTGCCTCACGAGCACGGGCGGCGTCGATCATCTTGCCGACGACGGCCTTGGCTTCGTTGGGGTTTTCCAGCAGGAAGTCGGCGAAGTACTTGCCCATTTCCTGCTCGACGGCAGTCTTCACCTCGCTGGAGACCAGCTTGTCCTTGGTCTGCGAGCTGAACTTGGGGTCCGGCACCTTGACCGAGATGATGGCGGTCAGACCTTCGCGGGCATCGTCACCGGTGGTGGCGATCTTGTATTTCTTGGCCAGGCCTTCCTGCTCGATGTAGTTGTTCAGGTGACGGGTGAGGGCAGAGCGGAAGCCTGCCAGGTGGGTACCGCCGTCACGCTGGGGGATGTTGTTGGTGAAGCAGAGGATGTTCTCGTTGAAACTGTCGTTCCACTGCAGCGCCACCTCGACACCCACACCGTCTTCCTCACGCTGGATGTTGAAGTGGAAGACCTCGTTGACGATGGTCTTGTTGGTGTTCAGGTACTCGACGAAGGCTTTCAGGCCGCCCTCGTACTTGAACATTTCTTCCTTCCCACTGCGCTCGTCACGCAGGAGGATGCCGACGCCGGAGTTGAGGAAAGACAGTTCGCGCAGGCGCTTGGCCAGGATGTCCCAACTGAAATGGATGTTGGTGAAAGTCTCGGCAGAGGCTTTGAAGTGCACCTCGGTACCGGTACCGTCGGTCTCGCCAACGGCACGCAGGGCGAACAGGGGAACGCCGTGGCGATAGATCTGCTCCCAGACCTGGCCTGCACGGCGAATGGTCAGGCGAAGCTCCTCGGACAGGGCGTTGACCACGGAAACCCCCACGCCGTGGAGGCCGCCAGACACCTTGTAGGTGTTGTCGTCGAACTTACCGCCGGCGTGCAGCACGGTCATGATGACCTCGGCAGCGGAGACGCCTTCTTCTTTGTGGATATCCACCGGAATTCCGCGGCCGTTGTCACGGACGGTGATCGACTCGTCGGTGTGGATGGTGATGCTGATCTCGGAGCAGTAACCCGCCAAGGCTTCGTCGATGGAGTTATCCACCACCTCGAATACCATGTGGTGCAGACCGGTCCCATCGTCGGTATCGCCGATGTACATACCCGGGCGCTTGCGTACGGCGTCCAGTCCCTTCAGCACCTTGATGCTGGAAGAGTCGTACGTTTTGTTCTCGCTCATGCTTCACTCCGATGATCAAAGGTCTGGGTGATACCACCATGTTCCACGTGGAACATGGCTACCGGCGTATCCGTTCGCCAGCCGTCCCTCATTAGTTCGTGATCGACACAGGTGATGAATACCTGGCAATCCAATTCGTCCAGCAAACGGCAAAGGGCGCGCCGGTGCTGTTCATCCAGTTCGGACGGTAAATCGTCCACCAGATAGATGCATTGGCCGTGCTTGGCCTGGTTGAGCAGGTGCCCCTGGGCGATGCGTAACGCGCACACCACCAGCTTTTGCTGGCCTCGGGAAAGAACTTCGGCGGCGTTGTGCCCACCTAGTCGCAACCTCAGATCGGCACGCTGGGGGCCGGCTTGGGTATGACCCATTTGCTGGTCACGAAGGAGGGACGTCGCGAGCACCTCGGCAAGCTCCTTGTCCTTGTCCCATCCGCGGTAATAGCTGAGGGTGAGCCCTTCGATCTGTACCAATTCCTGCAAGGTGCGCTCGAAAACCGGCTTCAATGCCTGGATGTAGGCGCGTCGAAAGCCATCGATTTCCGCACTCGCAAAGGTCAGCTCACGGTCCCAGACGGCCTGCGAAACGGCGTCAAGTGTACCATGCCGGAGCCACGAGTTCCGCTGCCGCAGGGCCTTCTGCAGACGCTGCCAGGCGGGGAGGAAACGAGGTTCCACGTGGAACACACCCCAATCGAGGAACTGACGACGAATTTTTGGGGAGCCCTCCAGCAAGCGGAAGCTATCCGGATTGATGACCTGCAGTGGAAGAGTCTCAGCCAGTTGGGCAGCACTCTTGGCGTTTTGCCCATCGATACGGATCTGGAACTCCCCGTTTCGCTCACGGGAAATACCCAGACTGCTGCTACGGCCCTCCAGAAGCTCAACCTGGCCGAAGACCGTACAGGCTGGCTGGTCATGCTGGATTACTGGCTGCAGCTTGTTACTGCGAAAGGAGCGGGCAAGCCCGAGCAGGTAGATAGCCTCAAGCAGACTGGTCTTACCGCTGCCGTTGTCGCCATGGATGATATTGATGCGGGGGGAGGGGGAGAGCGTCACCGGGTGCAGGTTTCGCACCGCGGTGACGGTGACACGGCTGAGGGACATCGAGCGTGTTACAGGCGCATCGGCATGACGACATAGGAAGAGTCGTCGTTATCCGCTTCCTGGAGCAGGGCACTGCTGTTGGAATCGGAAAGGATGAGGCGTACCTGATCGGTGGTCATCACACCCAGTACATCGAGCAGGTAACTGACGTTGAAACCGATCTCCAGGTTGCTGCCGCCGTACTCGACGGCCACTTCCTCTTCCGCCTCTTCCTGTTCCGGGTTGTTGGCCTGGATTTTCAGCAGCCCGGCCGCCAGTTGCAGGCGAATGCCGCGATACTTCTCGTTGGACAGGATTGCAGTGCGACTGAAGGCCTCACGCAGGGCCTGGCGATCACCCACGACCAGCTTGTCGCCACCACGGGGCAGCACACGCTCGTAGTCCGGAAACTTGCCGTCGACCAGCTTGGAGGTAAAGGTGAACTCGCCGGTTGTGGCACGGATGTGGTGCTGGCCGAGAACGATGCGGACTTCGCCGTCCTGCTCGGTGAGCAGGCGAGCCAGTTCGAGAATGCCCTTGCGCGGCACGATCACCTGGTGGCGATCCACACCTTCGATGCCGTCCTGCATGGCGCACATGGCCAGGCGGTGGCCATCGGTGGCGACGGCACGCAGTACCCCGGCGTTCACTTCCAGGAGCATGCCGTTGAGGTAGTAGCGTACGTCCTGCTGGGCCATAGCGAAGCTTGTGCGTTCGATCAGCCGCCGCAGCTTGCTCTGCACCAGGCTGAAGTTCAGCGAGCCCGGACCTTCTTCCACAGTGGGGAAGTCATTGGCGGGCAGGGTGGAGAGGGTGAACTTGCTGCGGCCAGCCTTGATCAACAGCTTCTGCTCGTCGACGCGGATGTCGATCAGCGCATCGCTGGGCAGGCTCTTGCAGATGTCCATCAGCTTGCGCGCCGGAACGGTGATCTCACCCGGTTCGGCGGCGTCTTCAAGAACCACACGCCCAACCAGTTCGACCTCAAGATCGGTACCGGTTAGCGATAGCTGCTGGCCTTCAACCACCAGCAACACATTGGAGAGGACCGGCAAGGTCTGGCGGCGCTCGACGACGCCGGCGACCAGTTGCAGGGGTTTCAACAGGGCTTCGCGTTGAATGGTGAAATGCATGGTCTAGTCCCTTGCCTCAATGGGCTGCGCTTGAACGGTCACGTAGTCAGTGTACGCAGCAGGTTCTTGTAGTCCTCGCGGATATCCGCGTCGGATTCCCTGAGTTCCGCAATCTTACGACAGGCATGCAGAACAGTCGTGTGGTCTCGTCCACCAAAGGCGTCACCGATTTCCGGCAAGCTGTGGTTGGTCAGTTCCTTGGACAGCGCCATGGCCACCTGGCGCGGCCGCGCGACGGAGCGCGAACGGCGTTTGGAGAGCATGTCCGACATCTTGATCTTGTAGTACTCGACGACGATGCGCTGGATGTTGTCGATGCTGACCAGCTTGTCCTGCAGGGCCAGCAGGTCCTTCAGGGACTCGCGGATCAGCTCGATGGTGATCTCGCGCCCCATGAAGTGTGCATGAGCGATGACACGCTTGAGTGCACCTTCCAGCTCACGGACGTTGGAGCGGATGCGCTGAGCGATGAAGAACGCGGCATCGTGAGGCAGGTCCACCTTCGCCTGCTCGGCCTTCTTCATCAGGATCGCCACACGGGTTTCCAGCTCCGGCGGCTCCACAGCTACCGTCAGGCCCCAGCCAAAGCGAGATTTCAGGCGCTCCTCGAGCCCTTCGATCTCCTTCGGATAGCGGTCACTGGTGAGAATCACCTGCTGTCCGCCTTCCAGAAGGGCGTTGAAGGTGTGGAAGAACTCCTCCTGGGAGCGCTCCTTGCGGGCAAAGAACTGGATATCGTCGATGAGCAGCGCGTCCACCGAACGATAGAAACGCTTGAACTCGTTGATCGCATTCAATTGCAGCGCCTTGACCATGTCGGCGACGAAACGCTCGGAGTGCAGATAGACGATCTTGGCGTTGGGGTTCTTCTTGAGCAGGTGGTTTCCCACCGCATGCATCAAGTGGGTCTTGCCCAGGCCCACGCCCCCATAAAGGAAGAGGGGGTTATAGCCATGCTTCGGGTTATCCGCCACCTGCCAGGCCGCTGCACGGGCCAGTTGGTTGGACTTGCCCTCGACGAAGTTCTCGAAGGTGAAGGTCCGGTTCAAGTAGCTGGTGTGCTTGAGCGCTCCCTCGACCTGCACCGAACGCTCAGTCCGAACGGCAGGCGGTGCGGAGACGGAAGCGAGCGGATCGAGGCTTGCGCGGCTTTCCTCTACGGTCTCGACACGCTGCGCCGCCACCGGTGCCGAAGGCGCGGGGGTGATGACGGGCGGGGCGGAAACCGGGACAGGTGCAACACGAGGGGGCGGCCGATTGCGCTTGCTGCCAATCAGCAGCGAGAGGGCAGGCGCCAGCCCGTTACCGCGCTCGCTGAGCAACTCCAGCAGACGGCCCATGTACTTCTCGTTGACCCAGTCCAATACAAAGCGATTGGGGGCGTAGACCCGGAGTTCGTCACCCTCGGCCTCGACCTGCAACGGACGGATCCAGGTGTTGAATTGCTGGGCGGGCAGTTCGTCGCGCAGAAGATCCACGCACTGCTGCCAAAGTTCCACTGACACGGATGTCCCCCAGGTAGGAAAGGTGTGCGGTGAAAAAGCTGGCACATAGTGTAACGGCCAACGCCCAAGTTATCCACATGCAATTCGTCGATTCACCAAGGAAAATCAATGCCTTATTGCAGCACTTGAGCGCTGTCGGGATAGCTCGTCAAAGCTGTGGATAACGACACCTGAGCCCGGTATACAAGACACTGGATAACCCAGTGGACACTCAGCCTGTGGACAAAAGCCCTTGTTATGCTCGGCTTGCCAACAGCCCGAGCACAGTTGCCACACGGCTTGCTGACAAGCTTTTCCCGGAGCAGGTTGTGTGCAACCCGGGGCGTGGAGTGAGTTTTCCACAGGCGATGTACCTCGTAACATCTATAAGTTCATTCATCCTTCTTTAATCCCTTCTTTTCTTATCTACTCCTGCACCGCTCTCATCGTTGGTTGGAAATTGACCTGCTCACCTCATTTCTCTAGAATCGCCGGTCTCTTAAACGGGGGCCGCCTCGGCCCGTTGTGATCAACCAGGTAACGAATCATGAAACGCACTTTCCAGCCCAGCACCCTCAAGCGCGCTCGTACCCACGGTTTCCGTGCTCGTATGGCCACCAAGAACGGCCGCCAAGTCCTGTCGCGTCGCCGCGCCAAGGGCCGCAAGCGCCTGACCGTCTGACTCATCCGGAACAGGTGGTGAGTCGAGGCTTCGGCCGGGAAAAGCGACTACTGGTCCCCCGGCAATTCAAGGCGGTCTTCGACTCCCCTTCCGGCAAGGTCCCCGGCAGGAACGTCCTGCTGCTCGCACGTGACAACGCCCTTGATCATCCCCGTCTGGGCATGGTGATCGGCAAGAAGAGCGTCAAACTGTCCGTCGAGCGCAACCGCATCAAACGCCAGATACGTGAATCCTTCCGACACAACCTCGAGTTGCTGGCCGGTTGGGACATCGTGATCGTGGTGAAGCGAGGCCTGGGCGATCTGGAGAACGAAGAGCTAAAGCAGCAATTCGGCAAACTCTGGAAGCGCCTTGCCCGCAGCCGGCCGCGCCCTGAGCCTCCGATCGAACCAGGGATGGCCGACACTCCTCATGCGTAAACTGGCCCTCGTCCCGATCCAGTTCTATCGCTATGCCATCAGCCCGCTGATGGCCAGTCACTGCCGCTTCTATCCCAGCTGTTCCTGTTACGCACAGGAGGCCATCGAACGTCATGGCGTCCTGCGTGGGGGTTGGCTGACCCTGCGTCGATTGGGTCGCTGTCACCCCTGGAACCCCGGCGGCTATGACCCGGTTCCCCCTGCCAACACATCCCAATCCTCTTCGATGGCCGAGTAATCATGGATATCCAACGCTCGATCCTGATAGTCGCCCTGGCGATCGTGTCCTACCTCATGGTTCTCCAGTGGAACCAGGACTACGGCCAGGCCGCCCTGCCGACCACCAGCACTGCTGCCTCAAGCGCACCATCCTCGCTGCCGGAAACCGGCTCGCCGGCACAACGCAGCAGCGACGACGTACCCACCGCAGAAGGGCCTGGCCAGACCAGCGCCCCCATGACGGCACAGAGCGCGCCGAGCAACGAGCTGATCCGAGTCGACACCGACGTACTGAGCATCGCCATCGACCCGAACGGTGGTGACATCGTCCAACTGACGTTGCCGAAGTACCCCCGTCGCCAGGATCACCCGGATGTTCCGTTCCAGCTGTTCGACAACGGCAATGAGCGTACTTACCTGGCCCAGAGCGGTCTGATCGGTGCCAATGGCCCGGATGGTCGTGCCAGCGGTCGCCCGATGTACGCCTCTGCCCAGCACCAGTACAAGCTGGCCGACGGCCAGGATCAGTTGGTGGTCGACCTGACCTACAGCGACGCCGGTGTGAACTACACCAAGCGCTTCACCTTGACCCGCGGTCAGTACGACCTGAAGGTGACCTACCGCATCGACAACCAGAGCGGCCAGCCCTGGACCGGCAACCTCTATGCCCAGCTCAAGCGTGACGGCAGCGGTGATCCGTCCTCCAGCACCGCCACCGGCGTCTCCACCTACCTGGGGGCGGCCGTCTGGACCCCGAGCGAGCCCTACAAGAAGATCTCCATCAAGGACATCGACAAGCAGGAGTTCAAGGAAACCGTCGATGGCGGCTGGGTCGCCTGGCTGCAGCACTACTTCGTGACGGCCTGGATTCCGGAAAAAGGCCAGACCAGCACCATCCAGACCCGCAAGGACACCAAGGGCAACTACATCGTCGGTTTCGTCGGTTCCAGCCTCAACGTCGCCGCAGGCGGTCAGGGTGAAAGCTCAGCGGTACTCTACGCCGGCCCGAAGATCCAGAAACACCTGAAGGAACTGTCTCCAGGCCTGGAGCTGACCGTCGACTACGGCTTCCTGTGGTTCATCGCCCAGCCGATCTTCTGGCTGCTGCAACATATCCACAGCCTGCTGGGCAACTGGGGCTGGTCCATCATCGCCCTGACCGTGCTGATCAAGCTCGCGTTCTTCCCCCTCTCTGCCGCCAGCTACAGGTCCATGGCCCGCATGCGTGCCGTTTCGCCCAAGCTGCAGGCGTTGAAGGAACAGTTCGGTGACGATCGCCAGAAGATGTCTCAGGCGATGATGGAGCTGTACAAGAAAGAGAAGATCAACCCGCTGGGTGGCTGCTTGCCGATCCTGGTGCAGATGCCGGTGTTCCTGGCTCTGTACTGGGTACTGCTGGAAAGCGTCGAGATGCGCCAGGCCCCCTGGATGTTCTGGATCACCGACCTGTCGATCAAGGATCCGTTCTTCATCCTGCCGATCATCATGGGCGCCACCATGTTCATTCAGCAGCACCTGAACCCGACACCGCCGGACCCCATGCAGGCCAAGGTCCTCAAGCTGATGCCGGTGATCTTCACCTTCTTCTTCCTGTGGTTCCCGGCCGGTCTGGTGATCTACTGGGTGGTCAACAACTGCCTGTCCATTGCACAGCAGTGGTACATTACCCGGCAGATCGAGGCGTCCACCAAGGCCACTGCCTGACGCCAGAACCGCCTGAAAAAGACGCCCCCATCGTGGGGCGTCTTGCTATCCGCTCGTTGAAGGAGAGCCCCATGAACGCGCCCCGTGAAACCATCGCCGCCGTCGCCACCGCCCAAGGTCGAGGTGGCGTGGGGATCGTGCGCGTCTCGGGACCCCTGGCGGAGCAGATCGGCGAGACCGTCACCGGTCGCTCGCTCAAGCCCCGCTTCGCGCACTACGGCACCTTCCGGGACGGCGAGAACGGCGCCCTGGATGAAGGGCTTGCCCTGTACTTCCCCGGGCCGAACTCCTTCACCGGGGAAGACGTCCTGGAGCTGCAGGGCCACGGCGGCCCCGTGGTGCTGGACCTGCTGCTCAAGCGCTGCCTCTCCCTGGGTGCACGCCTGGCGCGCCCAGGTGAGTTCAGCGAACGCGCCTTCCTCAACGACAAGCTCGACCTGGCACAGGCCGAGGCGATCGCCGACCTGATAGAGGCCAGCTCAGAACAGGCCGCGCGAAATGCCCTGCGCTCCCTGCAGGGTGCTTTCTCCGCTCGGGTTCACGGACTGACCGAGCGACTCATCCAGTTGCGCATCTATGTCGAGGCCGCCATCGACTTTCCGGAAGAGGAGATCGACTTCCTCGCCGATGGTCACGTGCTCGGCTTGCTGGACGGTGTTCGCGCCGACTTATCCACAGTGCTCAAGGAAGCGGGGCAGGGCGCCTTGCTGCGGGACGGAATGACAGTGGTCATCGCCGGCCGGCCCAACGCTGGCAAATCCAGCTTGCTGAATGCACTGGCAGGACGGGAGGCGGCCATCGTCACCGACATCGCCGGCACCACTCGGGATGTTTTGCGTGAACATATCCACATCGACGGCATGCCCCTGCATGTGGTGGACACTGCCGGCTTGCGCAGCACCGATGACCATGTGGAAAAGATCGGCGTGGAACGTGCCCTGAAGGCCATCAACGAGGCTGACCGCGTCTTGCTGGTGGTGGACGCCAGTGCACCGGAAGCGGCCGACCCCTTCGCCCTCTGGCCGGAGTTCCTCGACACCTCGCCCGACCCCACTCGGGTGACCCTGATCCGCAACAAGGCGGACCTGAGCGGTGAGACCGTGGGGCTGGAAATCTCCGCCGACGGCCACGCCACCCTGAGCCTCAGTGCCCGCTCCGGCGCCGGGCTCGAGCTGCTGCGTGATCACCTCAAGGCCTGCATGGGCTACGAGCAGACCGCCGAAAGCAGTTTCAGCGCCCGCCGCCGGCACCTGGAATCCCTGCGCCAGGCCGGAGCCCATCTGGACCATGGCCGCGATCAGCTCACTCACCTGGGCGCTGGCGAGCTGCTGGCGGAAGACCTGCGCCTTGCACAGCACGCCCTGGGTGAGATCACCGGAGCATTCAGCTCCGACGATCTACTGGGGCGAATCTTCTCCAGCTTCTGCATCGGCAAGTAGCCGCGCCTCCCTCCGCGACCGCTTCCTCTCTCCTCACGCTGCCAACCCTCGGCAGCGTGGACAGGCCTCGTGCGCGCCGAATAAACCCTGTTGATAACCTGCCCTGAACCCCGTCCATAACCCTGGGTAAAAGACGGAGGATAACTGCCCTGTGAATAAGCATATCTTTCATCCACAGGCCAGACACCGGCATCCCCCAGGAAACCGCCAGGAACTCGACAGGCTTATCCTTGGCTACATGATGCATATTCAGCGGCCTTAAGCTACTTATCCACAGAAAGCAGCTTCACCATACATAAACACAAGAACAAGCTCTTTAAGAAATTCTCTTCTCTTTTTCTTTTTCTACCTGGCAAAGTTTTCCACAAGCCGTCTTGGTCAGAGAGGGAGAATGTGGAAAACTTCCCATAACGCCGATTGGCTATTTTTTGTGCAGAAGACTTCATTCAAGAAGGCTAAGTCCCTATACTTGCCGCCTTTCCCTATTTCCCCCTTCCCAAACAGGCACGAGGTGCGTGGTGGATTTCCCTTCCCGTTTTGACGTGATCGTGATCGGCGGCGGTCATGCCGGTACCGAGGCCGCGCTGGCATCCGCCCGCATGGGCGTTAAGACCTTGCTGCTGACCCATAACGTCGAGACTCTGGGTCAGATGAGCTGCAACCCGGCCATCGGCGGTATCGGCAAGAGCCACCTCGTCAAGGAAATCGATGCACTGGGTGGCGCTATGGCCACCGCAACGGACCTGGGCGGTATCCAGTTCCGCGTGCTCAACAGTCGGAAGGGCCCTGCAGTACGCGCTACACGTGCCCAGGCTGACCGCGTTCTCTACAAGGCAGCCATTCGCGAGATTCTTGAAAACCAGCCGAACCTGTGGATATTCCAGCAGGCCTGCGACGATCTGATTGTGGAAAACGATCAGGTTAAGGGCGTCGTGACCCAGATGGGTCTTCGCTTCCATGCGGAATCCGTGGTCTTGACCACAGGGACCTTCCTCGGCGGACTTATCCACATCGGCCTGCAGAACTACTCGGGTGGCCGCGCCGGCGACCCGCCGTCCATCGCCCTGGCTCATCGCCTGCGTGAGCTGCCGCTGCGTGTCGGCCGCTTGAAGACCGGCACACCGCCGCGCATCGATGGTCGCTCCGTTGACTTCACGGTAATGACGGAGCAACCCGGCGATACGCCGATCCCTGTGATGTCCTTCCTGGGCAACAAGGAGCAGCATCCGCGGCAGGTCAGTTGCTGGATCACTCACACCAATGCCCGCACCCACGAGATCATCGCCAGCAACCTCGACCGTTCGCCGATGTACTCCGGCGTCATCGAAGGTGTCGGCCCGCGCTACTGCCCGTCGATCGAGGACAAGATCCACCGCTTCGCCGACAAGGACAGCCACCAGGTATTCCTCGAGCCGGAAGGCCTGACCACCCACGAGCTGTATCCCAACGGCATATCCACCTCGCTGCCCTTCGATGTGCAGTTGGACATCGTTCGTTCCATTCGCGGGATGGAGAACGCTCACATCGTGCGGCCGGGCTACGCCATCGAATACGACTACTTCGACCCCCGTGACCTCAAGTACAGCCTGGAGACCAAGGTCATCGACGGGCTGTTCTTCGCCGGGCAGATCAATGGCACCACCGGTTACGAAGAGGCCGCTGCCCAAGGCCTGCTGGCCGGCGCCAACGCTGCGCTGAGGGCCCAGAGCCGCGAAGCCTGGTGTCCGCGTCGTGACGAGGCCTACATCGGTGTACTGGTGGATGACCTGATCACCCTGGGCACCCAGGAGCCTTACCGCATGTTCACCTCGCGGGCCGAGTACCGGCTGATCCTCCGTGAGGACAACGCCGACCTGCGCCTCACCGAAAAGGGGCGTGAACTGGGTCTGGTCGATGACCGCCGCTGGGCGGCCTTCGAGGCCAAGCGTGAGGGCATCGCCCTGGAAGAGCAGCGTCTGAAGAGTACCTGGGTACGTCCTGGTACGGCCCAGGGCGATGCCATTGCTGAGCGCTTCGGCACGCCACTCACCCACGAGTACAACCTGCTCAACCTGCTGAGCCGCCCGGAGATCGACTACGCCGGCCTGGTGGAGGTGACAGGCAACGGCGCTGAAGACCCGCAAGTGGCCGAACAGGTCGAGATCAAGACCAAGTACGCCGGCTACATCGACCGCCAGCAGGACGAGATCGCTCGGCTGCGTGCCAGCGAGAACACCCGCCTGCCCGATGACCTGGACTACGCCGCCATCTCCGGCCTGTCCAAGGAGATCCAGCACAAGCTGGGCAACGCCCGTCCGGAGACCCTGGGGCAGGCCTCGCGCATCCCTGGCGTCACGCCGGCGGCCATCTCGCTGTTGCTTATCCACTTGAAGAAGCGTGGCGCTGGCCAGTCGCTGGAGAGAAGTGCCTGATGTCCCTCGTCACTTCCTCGCACGCCGAAGAACTCACCCGAGGCGCCAACGCATTGTGCGTCATGCTCGATGCTAGGCAGCAGGAGCTGCTGCTGGGCTACCTCGCCCTGCTGATCAAGTGGAACAAGGCCTACAACCTCACCGCGGTACGTAACGCGGACGAGATGGTGTCCCGCCACCTGCTGGACAGCCTCAGCGTGGTGCCCTTCGTCGCCGAGCGCGGCAATGACTGGCTCGACGTCGGCAGCGGCGGCGGCATGCCCGGCATACCCCTGGCGATCCTTTTCCCTGAGCGTCGCTTCACCCTGCTGGACTCCAACGGCAAGAAGACCCGCTTCCTCACTCAGGTGAAGCTGGAGCTCGGTCTGGACAATCTCAGTGTGGTGAACGCACGCGTCGAAGCCTTCCGTCCGGAGCAGCCCTTCACAGGCATCGTCTCCCGTGCCTTCAGTGCTCTGGAAGACTTCGCCAACTGGACCCGCCACCTTGGCGACCGCGACACCCACTGGCTGGCCATGAAGGGACTGCGCCCGGATGACGAACTGGCGCGGATGCCCGATGACTTCAAGGTCGAAGCGGAGCACACCCTCGCGGTTCCCGGTTGCCAAGGCCAACGCCATCTGCTGATACTGCGCCGCACGGAATGAAGGGGGGTAAGGCAGCCATGGCCAAGGTATTCGCGATCGCCAACCAGAAGGGCGGAGTGGGCAAGACCACCACCTGCATCAACCTGGCCGCGTCGCTGGTCGCGACCAAGCGTCGTGTTCTGCTGATCGACCTCGATCCCCAGGGCAACGCCACCATGGGTAGCGGAATCGACAAGCACGCCCTGGAGCATTCCATCTATGACGTCTTGATCGGCGAGTGCGACCTGGCCGACGCCATGCAGTTCTCCGAGCACGGTGGCTACCAGTTGCTGCCGGCCAACCGCGACCTGACTGCGGCGGAAGTGGCCCTGCTGGAAATGAAGATGAAGGAAAGCCGCCTGCGCTATGCCCTGGCACCGGTGCGGGAGAACTACGACTACATCCTCATCGACTGCCCGCCGTCCCTGTCGATGCTTACCATCAACGCCCTGGTGGCGGCCGATGGCGTGATCATCCCCATGCAGTGCGAGTACTACGCACTGGAAGGGCTGTCCGACCTGATCAATAGCATCCAGCGCATCGGCCAGTTGCTGAACCCCGAACTCAAGATCGAAGGCCTGCTGCGCACCATGTACGATCCGCGCATCAGTCTCACCAACGACGTCAGCGCCCAGCTCAAGGAGCATTTCGGCGACAAGCTCTACGACGTCGTCATTCCTCGCAACGTACGCCTCGCCGAGGCACCCAGCTTTGGTATGCCGGCTCTGGTGTACGACAAGCAATCCCGTGGCGCCATCGCCTACCTCGCACTGGCTGGCGAAGTGGTTCGCCGACAGCGCGCCGGCGCCAGAACAGCTACCGCATAAGGAAACCGCATGGCAGCGAAAAAACGAGGCCTGGGTCGTGGCCTGGACGCCCTGCTGGGCGGCAACAACGCCACCGTCCTGCAGGAGGAGGCCACCAAGGCCGATACTCGCGAGCTGCAGAACCTGCCCCTGGACCTGATCCAGCGAGGCAAGTACCAACCCCGCCGAGACATGGACCCCACCGCCCTCGAAGAGCTGGCCCAGTCGATCAAGGCCCAGGGCGTCATGCAACCGATCGTGGTACGCCCCATCGGTGGTGGTCGCTTCGAGATCATTGCCGGTGAGCGGCGCTGGCGTGCCAGCCAGCAGGCTGGCCTGGATCGAATCCCCGCTCTGGTGCGCGAGGTGCCGGACGAGGCCGCCATCGCCATGGCACTGATCGAGAACATCCAGCGTGAAGACCTCAGCCCGATCGAAGAGGCCGTGGCGCTTCAGCGCCTGCAGCAGGAGTTCCAGCTCACCCAGCAACAGGTGGCCGAAGCGGTGGGCAAGTCCCGCGTCACCATCACCAACCTGCTGCGCCTGATCGGCCTGCCGGAAGAGGTGAAGACCCTCCTGGCTCACGGCGACCTGGAAATGGGCCATGCCCGTGCACTTCTCGGCCTGCCCCTGGAACGTCAGGTGGAAGGCGCGCGACATGTTGTCGCACGCGGACTGACCGTGCGCCAAACCGAGGCACTGGTGAGGCAGTGGCTGAACACCCGTGAGAAGCCTGTCGAAGCGGTCAAGTCCGACCCGGACATCAGTCGGCTCGAACAGCGCCTGGCTGAGCGCCTGGGCGCACCGGTGCAGATCAAGCACGGCCAGAAGGGCAAGGGACAGTTGGTGATCCGCTACAACTCCCTCGACGAATTGCAGGGTGTCCTGGCCCACATCCGCTGAAACATCTGGGCATGTAGCGGAAAGTCGGATTTCACTACCGGGCAGTTGAACGGGGGGGGTTAGGCCCCTATACTCTGCGCGCAATTTTGTCGGCACAAAGTATGCCAAGTCATTGATTCAAGGCGCCGACTCAGAGGACATGCTGCGATGGATATCCGCACGCCGAATCGCTTGCCCTTCCATCGTCTACCGGTCTTCCCGGTGCTGCTCGTCCAAGGGGTCGTATTGCTGATCGCCGCCGTCGTTCTCTGGCAGTGGCGTGGCGCGGTCGCTGGCTACTCTGGCTTGTGCGGTGGGCTTATCGCCTGGTTGCCGAACCTGTACTTCGCCCACAAGGCGTTCCGCTACAGTGGAGCCCGGGCAGCCCAGGCGATCGTCCGGTCGTTCTATGCCGGCGAGATGGGCAAGTTGATTCTGACGGCAGTGCTCTTCGCGCTGACGTTCGCAGGCGTGAAACCACTGGAGGCGCCGGCCCTGTTCGGCGCTTTCCTGCTGACCCAGGCGGTTAGCTGGTTCGCTCCCCTGCTGATGAGAACAAGATATTCGAAACCTTAGGGCGTTTGAGGCAAACATGGCAGAGCAAACCGCTTCGGGCTATATCCAGCACCACCTGCAAAACCTGACCTTCGGTAAGCTGCCGTCCGGCGAATGGGGCTTTGCCCACACTGCCGAACAAGCCAAGGAAATGGGCTTCTGGGCGTTCCACGTGGACACTTTGGGCTGGTCCATCGGCCTCGGTCTGCTGTTCGTCTTCCTGTTCCGCATGGCGGCCAAGAAGGCCACCTCCGGCGTTCCCGGTGGCCTGCAGAACCTGGTGGAAGTGATGGTCGACTTCGTCGACACCAACGTCAAAGACACCTTCCACGGCCGTAACCCGCTGATCGCCCCGCTGGCACTGACCATCTTCGTCTGGATCTTCCTGATGAACGCCATCGACCTGGTCCCGGTGGACTGGATCCCGATGCTGGCCGCCAAGATCGCTGGTAACGAGCACCTGTTCTTCCGCGCCGTACCGACCACCGACCCGAACGCCACACTGGGCATGGCCTTCTCCGTGTTCGCCCTGATCATCTTCTACAGCATCAAGGTGAAAGGCATCGGTGGCTTCCTCGGCGAACTGACCCTGCATCCCTTCAGCAGCAAGAACATCGCCGTGCAGATCCTGCTGATCCCGGTGAACTTCCTGCTCGAATTCGTCACTCTGATCGCCAAGCCGATCTCCCTGGCCCTGCGACTGTTCGGCAACATGTACGCCGGCGAGCTGGTGTTCATCCTGATCGCCGTGATGTTCGGCGCCGGCATCCTGCTGCTCAGCGGCCTCGGTATCGCCCTGCAGTGGGCGTGGGCCGTGTTCCACATCCTGATCATCACCCTGCAGGCGTTCATCTTCATGATGTTGACCATCGTCTACCTGTCGATGGCGCACGAAGACAACCATTGATAGCGCGCGGTGCCTCCTGGCTGTCTCCCCTTCGGGGAGGAACAGCAGGGGGCGTTTCAGGCTAGCGATGGTCCCGCCGCAGTCCGCGCGGGAATGCCCGAAAGGGCGATGGGAACACCAAAACGATTTCGTTCTACCGCTTCACTTAAACCTAACCAACACGACATAAAGTCGGGAGGAAAAATGGAAACTGTAGTAGGTCTCACCGCGATCGCCGTAGCTCTGCTGATTGGTCTGGGTGCCCTGGGTACCGCTATCGGCTTCGGTCTGCTGGGTGGCAAGTTCCTGGAAGGCGCTGCTCGCCAGCCGGAAATGGTCCCGATGCTGCAGGTCAAAATGTTCATCGTCGCCGGCCTGCTGGACGCCGTGACCATGATTGGCGTTGGTATCGCTCTGTTCTTCACCTTCGCTAACCCGTTCATTGCTCAGGTAGCCCAGTAATCCCTTCCTTAGGGAATTGGACTGACAACGAACGAGCGAGGTGTTGGCGTGAATATTAATGCAACCCTGATCGGCCAGTCCGTCGCGTTCTTCATCTTCGTACTGTTCTGCATGAAGTTCGTGTGGCCTCCGGTCATCACGGCACTGCGCGACCGTCAGAAGAAGATCGCCGACGGCCTGGACGCTGCCAACCGCGCGGCTCGTGACCTGGAGCTGGCCCACGAGAAAGTGGCCCAGCAACTGCGCGAGGCCAAGACTCAGGCAGCTGAAATCATCGAGCAAGCCAAGAAGCGTGCTACCCAGATCGTCGACGAAGCTCGCGATCAGGCCCGCACCGAAGGCGAGCGCCTCAAGGCGCAGGCTCAGGCCGAGATCGAGCAGGAACTCAACGGTGTCAAAGACGCGCTGCGTGCCCAACTGGGTAGCCTGGCCGTAAGCGGTGCCGAGAAGATCCTGGGTGCCACTATCGATCAAAACGCGCACGCGGAGCTGGTTAACAAACTGGCCGCCGAAATCTAAGCGAGGGCGATCATGGCAGAACTGACCACGCTGGCCCGACCTTACGCCAAGGCGGCTTTCGAGTACGCCCAGGCCCATCAGCAGCTGGCCGCCTGGTCGGCCATGCTTGGCCTGGCCGCTGCGGTGTCTCAGGACACCACCATGCAGCAGGTGCTCAAAGCCCCGCGTCTGACGAGCGAAGAGAAAGCCAACACCTTCATCGAGGTGGTTGGCGACAAATTCGATGCTCAGGTAGGCAATTTCATCCGCGTCCTCTCTGAAAACGGCCGCATCGGCCTGTTGCCGGAGATCGTCGAACTGTTCGAGCTGTACAAGGCCGAGCAGGAGAAGTCGATCGACGTGGAAGTCACCAGTGCCTTCGCATTGAACACTGAACAGCAAGACAAACTCGCCAAGGTTCTCAGCGCTCGGCTTGGCCGGGAAGTGCGACTGCACGCTGCGGAAGACACCAGCCTCATCGGCGGTGTCGTGATCCGTGCCGGCGACCTGGTTATCGATGGCTCGGTTCGCGGCAAGATCGCGAAGCTGGCCGAAGCGTTGAAATCTTGAGTTTGAAGGGGCAGCAGAGCAATGCAGCAACTCAATCCTTCCGAAATTAGTGAAATCATCAAGGGGCGTATCGAGAAACTCGACGTCTCTTCCCAAGCCCGCAACGAAGGCACCATCGTCTCCGTCTCCGACGGTATCGTCCGCATCCACGGCCTGGCCGACGTGATGTACGGCGAGATGATCGAGTTCCCGGGTGGCGTCTACGGCATGGCACTGAACCTGGAGCAGGACTCCGTAGGTGCCGTGGTACTGGGCAGCTACCTGAGCCTGGCCGAAGGCATGAGCGCCAAGTGCACCGGCCGCATCCTGGAAGTCCCGGTTGGTCCGGAGCTGCTGGGTCGCGTGGTTGACGCACTGGGTAACCCGATCGATGGCAAAGGCCCGATCAATGCCAAGGCCACCGACGCTGTCGAGAAAGTGGCTCCGGGCGTGATCTGGCGTAAGTCGGTCGACCAGCCGGTACAGACCGGCTACAAGTCGGTTGACGCCATGATCCCGGTCGGCCGTGGCCAGCGCGAGCTGATCATCGGTGACCGTCAGATCGGCAAGACTGCCCTGGCTGTCGACGCCATCATCAACCAGAAGAACAGCGGCATCCGCTGCGTCTACGTAGCCATCGGTCAGAAGCAATCGACCATCGCCAACGTCGTACGCAAGCTGGAAGAGACCGGCGCCCTGGCCAACACCATCGTGGTGGCTGCCTCGGCTTCCGAATCCGCTGCGCTGCAGTTCCTGGCCCCCTACGCCGGCTGCACCATGGGCGAATACTTCCGCGACCGCGGTGAAGACGCCCTGATCGTCTACGATGACCTGTCCAAGCAGGCCGTCGCCTACCGCCAGATCTCCCTGCTGCTGCGCCGCCCGCCGGGCCGCGAAGCCTACCCGGGCGACGTCTTCTATCTCCACAGCCGCCTGCTGGAGCGCGCTTCCCGCGTTTCCGAGGAATACGTCGAGAAGTTCACCAACGGCGAAGTGAAAGGCAAGACCGGTTCCCTGACCGCCCTGCCGATCATCGAAACCCAGGCCGGTGACGTTTCCGCGTTCGTTCCGACCAACGTGATCTCCATCACCGACGGTCAGATCTTCCTGGAATCCGCCATGTTCAACTCGGGTATCCGTCCGGCCGTCAACGCCGGTATCTCGGTATCCCGCGTGGGTGGTGCCGCCCAGACCAAGATCATCAAGAAGCTCTCCGGTGGCATCCGTACCGCACTCGCCCAGTACCGTGAACTGGCGGCCTTCGCCCAGTTCGCCTCCGACCTGGACGAAGCGACCCGCAAGCAGCTGGAACACGGTCAGCGCGTTACCGAGCTGATGAAGCAGAAGCAGTACGCGCCCATGTCCATCGCTGACATGTCCGTGTCCCTGTACGCTGCCGAGCGTGGCTTCCTGACCGATGTGGACGTGAACAAAGTTGGCGCCTTCGAAGCAGCCCTGCTGGGTTACTTCAACCGTGAGCTGGCCGCACTGATGGCCAAGATCAACGAGAAAGGTGACTTCAACGACGAGATCGACGCAGGCATCAAGGCCGGCATCGAGAAGTTCAAGGCCACCCAAACCTGGTAAGCCGCAGCGGGGGCCCCAGGGCCCCCGCCTGCTAACCCGAAAGGTGTCAAATGGCAGGCGCAAAAGAGATTCGCAGCAAGATTGCGAGCATCAAAAGCACGCAGAAGATCACCAGCGCCATGGAAAAGGTGGCCGTCAGCAAGATGCGCAGGGCTCAGCAGCGCATGGCTGCCAGCCGTCCGTACGCGGAGCGCATCCGCCAGGTGATCGGTCATCTGGCCAACGCCAACCCCGAGTACCGCCACCCCTTCATGATCGAGCGCCCCGTCAAGCGCGTCGGCTATGTCGTGGTGAGTTCGGACCGTGGTCTGTGCGGTGGCTTGAACACCAACCTGTTCAAGGCCCTGGTCAAGGACATGGCGAGCAATCGCGAGCAAGGCGTGGAGATCGATCTCTGCGTGATTGGCAGCAAGGGTGCGGCGTTCTTCCGCAACTTTGGTGGCAATGTCGTTGCTGCGATCAGCCACCTCGGCGAAGAGCCGTCGATCAACGATCTGATCGGCAGCGTCAAGGTGATGCTCGATGCCTACCTCGAAGGTCGCATCGATCGTCTGTCCATGGTTTCGAACAAGTTCGTCAACACCATGGTGCAGAAGCCCACGGTGGAACAGCTCGTTCCGCTGGTGGCGACTCCGGATGAAGCGCTCAAGCATCACTGGGACTACCTGTACGAACCCGACGCCAAGCAGCTCCTTGACGGGCTGATGGTGCGTTACGTGGAGTCGCAGGTGTACCAGGCGGTGGTCGAGAACAACGCCGCCGAGCAGGCTGCGCGGATGATCGCGATGAAGAACGCCACCGACAACGCCGGTGAACTGATCAGCGATCTGCAGCTGATCTACAACAAGGCGCGTCAGGCAGCGATCACCCAGGAAATTTCGGAAATCGTCGGCGGCGCTGCCGCGGTTTAAGAACGGTTCAAATATTCAGAGGAACCAAAGATGAGTAGCGGACGTATCGTTCAAATCATCGGCGCCGTTATCGACGTGGAATTCCCGCGTGATCAGGTACCGGCCGTATACGAGGCGCTGAAAGTGGTCGGCGCCGAAACCACCCTCGAAGTCCAGCAGCAGCTGGGCGACGGCGTGGTTCGTTCCATCGCCATGGGCTCGACCGAAGGTCTGAAGCGTGGCCTGGACGTCACCAGCACTGGCGCAGCCATCTCCGTCCCGGTTGGCAAGGCCACCCTGGGCCGCATCATGGACGTCCTGGGCAACCCCATCGACGAAGCCGGCCCCATCGGCGAAGAAGAGCGTTGGGAAATCCACCGCGCTGCTCCGTCCTACGCCGACCAGGCCGGTGGCAACGAGCTGCTGGAAACCGGCATCAAGGTGATCGACCTGGTCTGCCCCTTCGCCAAAGGCGGCAAGGTAGGCCTGTTCGGTGGCGCCGGCGTGGGCAAGACCGTGAACATGATGGAACTCATCCGTAACATCGCCATCGAGCACAGCGGTTACTCCGTGTTCGCCGGCGTGGGCGAGCGTACCCGTGAGGGCAACGACTTCTACCACGAGATGAAGGACTCCAACGTACTGGACAAGGTCGCCCTGGTTTACGGCCAGATGAACGAGCCGCCGGGCAACCGTCTGCGCGTTGCACTGACCGGCCTGACCATGGCCGAGAAGTTCCGTGACGAAGGCCGCGACGTACTGCTGTTCGTCGACAACATCTACCGTTACACCCTGGCCGGTACCGAAGTGTCCGCGCTGCTGGGTCGTATGCCGTCCGCTGTGGGTTACCAGCCGACCCTGGCCGAGGAAATGGGCGTTCTGCAAGAGCGCATCACCTCCACCAAGACCGGTTCGATCACCTCCATCCAGGCCGTATACGTACCTGCGGACGACCTGACCGACCCGTCCCCGGCGACCACCTTCGCCCACCTGGACGCCACCGTCGTACTGTCCCGTGACATCGCCTCCCTGGGTATCTACCCGGCCGTTGACCCGCTGGACTCCACCAGCCGCCAGCTGGACCCGCTGGTGATCGGCCAGGAGCACTACGAGACCGCCCGTGGCGTGCAGTACGTACTGCAGCGCTACAAGGAGCTGAAAGACATCATCGCGATCCTCGGCATGGACGAGCTGTCCGAAGCGGACAAGCAACTGGTAGCCCGCGCTCGTAAGATCCAGCGCTTCCTGTCCCAGCCGTTCTTCGTGGCCGAAGTCTTCACCGGCTCCCCGGGCAAGTACGTTTCCCTGAAGGACACCATCGCGGGCTTCAAGGGCATCCTCAACGGTGACTACGACCACCTGCCCGAGCAGGCGTTCTACATGGTCGGCGGCATCGATGAAGCCATCGAGAAAGCCAAGAAACTGTAACCCCCTGAGCGCCCGGCAACGGGCGCTTACGTGAGGCAAGCGTATGGCTATTACTGTCCACTGCGATATCGTCAGCGCCGAATCGGAGATCTTCTCCGGTCTGGTCGAGATGGTGATCGCCCACGGCAACCTGGGCGACCTGGGTATCACGCCGGGCCACGCCCCGCTGATCACCGATCTCAAGCCGGGTCCGATCCGCCTGGTCAAGCAGGGCGGCGAGGAGGAGGTGTTCTACATCTCCGGTGGTTTCCTCGAAGTGCAGCCGAGCATGGTGAAGGTCCTGGCCGACACCGTGGTCCGCGCCGGTGACCTGGACGAAGCCGCTGCTCAGGAGGCCCTCAAGGCCGCTGAGAAGGCGCTTAACCAGAAGGGCGCGGAGTTCGACTACAGCTCCGCTGCTGCCCGTCTGGCAGAGGCCGCGGCCCAGCTGCGTACCGTCCAGCAGTTGCGCAAGAAGTTCGGCGGCTAAGCCACCGCTCTTCATCGCATGCAAGTAAAAGGGTAGCCTTGGCTACCCTTTTTCTTTTCCGGCATCGCCGGTTATCCACAGGCTCGGAAGCGTCCTTTCATGTCCCTCGATATCGTCATCCTCGCCGCAGGCCAGGGCACACGCATGCGTTCGGCGCTGCCCAAGGTTCTCCATCCCGTTGCCGGCAAGCCCATGCTCGGGCACGTCATCGACAGCGCCCGTGCGCTGCAGCCCCAGGGCATCCACGTGGTCATCGGCCATGGGGCCGACCTCGTGCGTGAGCGCCTCGCCGCAGACGACCTCGGCTTCGTCCTGCAGGCCCAGCAGTTGGGCACCGGCCACGCCGTGGCCCAGGCCCTGCCGCAGCTCAGCGCCGAGCGCGTGCTGATCCTCTATGGCGACGTGCCGCTGATCGAGGAAGCCACCCTGCGCCGCCTGCTGGACAAGGTCCAGGACGACCAGCTCGCCCTGCTCACAGTCGAGCTGGACGACCCCACCGGCTACGGCCGCATCGTGCGGGACGCCCAGGGCGTGGTGAAGGCCATCGTCGAACACAAGGACGCCAGCCCCGAGCAGCGCGCCATCCGCGAAGGCAACACCGGCATCCTCGCCGTCCCCGGCAAGTGCCTGGCCGACTGGCTGGGCCGGCTGTCCAACCACAACGCCCAGGGCGAGTACTACCTGACCGACGTCATCGCCATGGCTGTGGCCGACGGCCTGGTGGTGGCCACCGAGCAGCCCCAGGACGCCATGGAAGTGCAGGGCGCCAACGACCGCATCCAGCTCGCTGAACTGGAGCGTCACTACCAGCAGCGGGCGGCCCGCCGCCTCATGGCCCAGGGCGTGACCCTGCTGGACCCGGCGCGTTTCGACCTGCGTGGCGAAGCCAGCGTGGGCCGCGACGTGCTCATCGACGTCAACGTCATCCTCGAAGGCCGCGTGGTGATCGAAGACGACGTCCAGATCGGCCCCAACTGCGTCATCAAGGACAGCACCCTGCGCCGTGGCGCCATCGTCAAGGCCAACAGCCACCTTGATGGCGCCGAGCTGGGCGAGGGCGCCGACTGCGGCCCGTTCGCCCGCCTGCGTCCCGGTGCCGTGCTGGGTGCCAAGGCCCATGTGGGTAACTTCGTCGAACTGAAGAACGCCGTGATGGGCGAGGGCGCCAAGGCCGGCCACCTGAGCTACCTGGGCGATGCCGAGATCGGCGCACGCACCAACATCGGTGCCGGCACCATCACCTGCAACTACGACGGCGCCAACAAGTCCCGCACCGTCATGGGCGAAGACGTCTTCATCGGCTCCAACAGCGCCCTGGTCGCCCCCGTGACCCTCGGTGACGGCGCCACCACTGGTGCCGGCTCCACCATCACCCAGGACGTTCCCGCCCACAGCCTCGCCGTCGGCCGCGCCAAGCAGCGCAACATCGAAGGCTGGAAGCGTCCCGTGAAGAAGAAGTGAGTTGTGGATAACCCCGCCTGTGGATAAACCGCAGGCCTCTACAGAAGGCGACCTCGGTCGCCTTCTGTCGTTTCCGGGGTTGACGCAAAAGCTTCGTTGAGTTTTGATTCGCCCACTTTTTCTTTCGAATCGAAACTTAAGAGATGTCAAAGCGCAATACGCCCCAGCGTCGCCATGCCATCCTCGCCCTGCTCGCCGAGCAGGGCGAAGTCAGCGTCGACGCCCTGGCCAAGGCCTTCGCCACCTCGGAAGTGACCATCCGCAAGGACCTCGCCGCCCTGGAGGCCAACGGCCTGCTGCTGCGTCGCTACGGCGGCGCCGTGCCCGTGCCCCAGGAGTTCATCAGCGAAACCAGCCAGCCGGTGTCCCGCTACAAGCAGGCCATCGCCCGCGCCGCCGCCGAGCGCATCCGTGAGCACGCACGGATCATCGTCGACAGCGGCAGCACCACCGCCGCGCTGATCCCCGAACTCGGCCACCGCCCCGGCCTGGTGGTGATGACCAACTCGCTGAATGTCGCCACCGCCCTGCGCGAACTGGAGCACGAGCCGGTGCTGCTGATGACCGGCGGCACCTGGGACCCGCACTCCGAATCCTTCCAGGGCCAGGTCGCCGAGCAGGTGCTGCGCTCCTACGACTTCGACCAGTTGTTCATCGGCGCCGACGGCATCGACCTGGCCCGTGGCACCACCACCTTCAATGAGCTGCTCGGCCTGTCCCGGGTCATGGCCGAGGTCGCCCGCGAGGTGATCGTCATGGCCGAGGCCGACAAGGTCGGGCGGCGCATCCCCAACCTGGAGCTGCCCTGGAGCAGCATCCATACCCTGATCACCGACGAGCGCCTGCCCCAGGACGCTCGCCAACAGATAGAAGCGCGCGGCATCACGCTGGTCTGTGCGCCTGTGGATAACTGAGGAGACAACCCATGTGTGGCATCGTTGGCGCAGTGGCTGAACGGAACATCACCGCCATCCTCGTCGAAGGCCTCAAGCGCCTCGAATACCGTGGCTACGACAGCGCCGGCGTCGCCGTGCTGGACAACCAGGGCGGCCTGCAGCGCCGTCGTCGCGTCGGCAAGGTCAGCGAACTGGAACAGGCCCTGGCCGCCGAGCCCCTGGCCGGCCGCCTGGGCATCGCCCACACCCGCTGGGCCACCCACGGCGCGCCCACCGAGCACAACGCCCACCCGCACTTCTCCGGCGACCTTGCACTGGTGCACAACGGCATCATCGAGAACCACGAACCCCTGCGCGAGCACCTCAAGGGCCTGGGCTACGTCTTCACCTCCGACACCGACACCGAAGTCATCGTCCACCTGCTCGACCATCACCTGTCCAACCTCGGCGACCTCACCGAAGCGCTCAAGGTCGTGGTACGCGAACTCCACGGCGCCTACGGCCTGGCCGTGATCAGCCGCAGCCAGCCCGACCGCCTGGTGGCCGCCCGCAGCGGCAGCCCGCTGGTGATCGGCCTGGGCCTGGGGGAAAACTTCCTCGCCTCCGACCAGTTGGCCCTGCGCCAAGTCACCGACCGCTTCATGTACCTGGAAGAGGGCGACATCGCCGAGATCCATCGCGACCAGGTGCGCATCTGGGACAGCGCCGGCCAGCCCGTGCAGCGTGAGCAGGTGCAGTACCACGAAGGCGCCGAGGCCGCCGATAAGGGCGAGTACCGCCACTTCATGCTCAAGGAGATCCACGAGCAGCCCAAGGTCGTCCAGCGCACCCTCGAAGGCCGCCTGGGCGCCGACCACGTACTGGTCAACGCCTTCGGCCCCCGTGCCGCCGAGCTGTTCGCCAAGGTTCGCAACGTGCAGATCGTCGCCTGTGGCACCAGCTACCACGCCGGCATGGTCGCCCGTTACTGGCTGGAAGAGCTGGCCGGCGTCCCCTGCCAGGTGGAAGTGGCCAGCGAGTTTCGCTACCGCAAGGTGGTGGTCCAGCCCGACACCCTGTTCATCACCATCTCCCAGTCCGGCGAGACCGCCGACACCCTCGCCGCCCTGCGCAATGCCCGCGCCGGCGGCTACCTGGCGAGCCTGGCCATCTGCAACGTCGGCACCAGCTCCCTGGTGCGCGAGTCCGACCTCACCCTGCTGACCCTGGCCGGCCCCGAGATCGGCGTCGCCTCCACCAAGGCCTTCACCACCCAGTTGGTGGCCCTGCTGCTGCTCACCCTCAGCCTTGGCCAGGTGCGCGGCAACCTCGACAAGGCCCGCGAAGCCGAACTGGTGGAAGCCGTGCGCCGCCTGCCCACCCACCTGGGCGAGGCCCTGACCATGGACAAGACCGTGGAGAAGGTCGCCGAGCTGTTCGCCGAGAAGCACCACACCCTGTTCCTCGGCCGTGGCGCCCAGTACCCGGTGGCCATGGAAGGCGCGCTCAAGCTCAAGGAGATCTCCTACATCCACGCCGAAGCCTACCCGGCCGGCGAGCTCAAGCACGGTCCCCTGGCCCTGGTGGACGCCGACATGCCGGTGGTCACCGTGGCGCCAAACAACGAGCTGGTGGAAAAGCTCAAGTCCAATCTGCAGGAAGTCCGCGCCCGGGGCGGCGAGCTGATCGTCTTCGCCGACCGCCAGGCCGGCATCGACAACGGCCCCGGCACCCACGTGGTGGCCATGCCGCACACCGTCGACATCCTCGCGCCGATCCTCTACACCCTGCCGCTGCAGCTGCTGTCCTACTACGTCGCCGTGCTCAAGGGCACCGACGTCGACCAGCCGCGCAACCTGGCCAAGTCCGTCACTGTGGAGTGACGGGCCGCCCGCACGGCGCTCGCAGCGGGATTCCGGCTGCGGGGCCGTGGGCAATGCACAGCCTTCGGGACTGCATCACATCCCGTTCAATGGCAGTTGACCCGAGGGGGGCGCCACTTTCTAATCCGCTCTCCAATCTTGAACATGGACCGTTTATGTCTTCCGGCGACGCCGCCTCGGCACCTGCTGCCGCCCCCTCCGACCCCGTACCCGCCTCCGTCCGCCGGCAGAAGCGCGCCGGTTTGCTGACCCTCAGCCTCATGGGCGCCACCCCCCTCGTCCTGCTGGCCTGGGACCCGATGTACCGTGAGGTGCGGGTCTTCGACAGCCTGGCGGTCTGCGAGCAGGGCACCACCCTGACCGCCGAGCAATGCCTGCGGCTGCGCGACGAGGCGTTCCGGCGCACGGCCCTGATGGCCCCGGTCTACACCAGCTTCCTGGCCTGTGAGCGCGACTTCATTCGCATCAATGCCAACTGCACGGTTGGCGAGTGGTGCGCGGCTGACGCCGTGCAGAGCTGCACACAGGGCGACGACGGCCTGGCCCGCCCCCAGCCGGTGGCGTTCCTGGTCAGTGATGCCCTGGTCAGGCGCCTGCGCAGTGGCGAACCGGAGGATTGGAACGAGGTCGGCCTCGATGAGTTGCAGCCGGTCTTCGGCATGAGCGAAGACACCCTCTATGGCAGCGGCACCTACGTCAGTGGCCATTACGGTGGCTACTACGGCAGCGGTGGCCGCAACCTGCACCTGTTCACCGGCCAGGGCCAGTACCTGGGGGATCAGCGCACCCGCCAGGCCAGCGTGCATCGCAGCCAGTTGCAGGCGTCCGGTTATGCCCAGCAGTTCCAGAGCGGGCAATTGCCGACGCGCCTCCAGGGCGTTGCCAGCCGCGGCGGGTTCGGCGCGACGGCCCGCAGCAGCCTGGCCATGGCCAGCGGGTAGCCGATCATGTGGATACGGATTGGCCTAGTGCTTGGTTGCCTTTTCGGCAACTCGATCGCCCAGGCGGCGGGCCTGGACAGCAGCATTGGCAAGGCCGAGGCACGTCTCGAGGAACTGCGCCGGCTCATCGCCGACAAGCCCGACCGGCTGCGGGTGCGCCTGCCGAACAGTCGCGAATGGCAGAGCCTGGAGTCCCTCGGCCTTGCCCCTACCTGCCGGGCGCCTGTGCTGGTTCGCCTTGCGGCCCCGTTGCGGGCGTTTACGCAGTGCGGCGGCATAGAGGTGACCGAGGAAGGCGTGAGGTGGATGACGACCTCGATCTTCTGGACCCATGACCGTACCTGGGAGCACGGGCGGATGCTGCGCATGCAGGTCAGGAGTTTCGCCCGTCAGAGCAGACCCACCGATGACGTCGACCTGCGCGCCGAGTCGCCACTGGTCAAGGCCCTGGTGGACGCCAGGCCGCTCGAACTGGAAAAGCTCGCCGAGCTCTGGGCGACCCTGCGGCAGCAACCGTTGCCGGCCCGACCGGATGGCCAGTGGGGGGCCAGCGAGTCCTGGCCCACCGGCCTGCTGGCGTTGCATACCGATGGGCGGATCAAGCTGGCCGGCTCGAACCTGGCGGGCTTGCATGCCTGGCAGGCCTGGTGGGCGAGCCAGCCCCGTACCGAGAACGTCACTGCGCTGGTGGGGGTCGACCTGCAGCTGGGAGGCAAGTCCCCGGCCTTGCAGTTGGGCGAGTTCACGCTGGGCCAGACGCCCTTTGCGGTGGTGGTGTTGCCGGCTGACCAGCAGCCCCGCGATGAGCCTGCGCTGTGGCGTGATGACAGTTGGCAATTGCTGATGGTGCGCACCGATGGCAAATGAATACCTGAAAGCAACCCTGGTGACCGAAAATGGCGGCCCGCTCGACGTGTCGGAGCCTCGCATCGTGCGCGTCGACCCGGCCAGCGGCAGTGCCGTGCTGATCGGCGCCACCCATGGGTTGACCCTGATGCTGTGCTGTATGACGCCGCTGCTGATCGGACTGATGTTCGCCGCGCAGTTGGCCTGTGACCTGCCGCCCTGGCCCGTGGGCAACTACGAGTTGACGTTGCTGGTCTGGACCGTCCTCTGGTTGGCTTTCCTGGGCTACAGCCTGTGTGGCGGCAGCTACGTCGAGACCTACCTGTTCAACCCGCAGCAGCGGCGGCTGTGGCACCTGAACAGTGGTGAGGTGCTCGACCTGAAGGCACTGGCCGAGCTGGCACGTGCCCGCCAGAAGCCCGCGGATGCGGCCGTGACCGAACCGTCACCGCAGGAGCGCCTGTTGCCCATGGCCGCCGAGCGGCTGTTGGGGATCAACTGGCAGCGGCTGCAAAAGCTTCAGCCCTACAGACCCAGTCCATTGCGCGCCTACCTGCGCAGCTTCTGGGCCGTGGACGCCTGGTGGATCGTGGGCACCTGCCTGCTGGTCATCCTGCTGGTCGTTGGCTCGCTCGCCGGCCTGCTCCTCGCTGTAATGGCGCTGGCTGTCGCCTGGCTGGCCAGTGCCCTGGCCGGCTTCTGCCTGCAGCACCAGGCACCGAGGCGGGCCGAGGCCATGCTGCGCGGGCGTTCAATCGAGGATGTAGTGCGGAACGAAGCGTGAGCTGTCCTGGGTGATGGCGCTGCGGTCCTCGCGAATGCCCATGCCCACAGGGCGACCGCCGACCAGCCAGCTGCCGATGATGGGGTGCTCACCGCCCATGCAGGGCGGCGGGCACCAGCTCTGCAGAATCGCCGGCCCCTGCTCGTAGGGGCCGGGCGTCGCCAGCTCCACACCGCCCTCGCTTTCCACCTGGATGTTTGCCCCCTCGCGGGAGAAGAACGGCTTGCGCACCCAGCGCGGGCCCAGCAGGGCCGCATCCGGCTCATCGGCGAAGCAGGCCGGGATCAGGTTGGGGTGGCCACGATGACGCTGCCAGAGCAGCGGCAAGATCGCCTTGTTCGACAGCAGGGTCTTCCAGACGGGCTCGATGAAGCGCGTCCGGCTGTGGGCCAGGTGGTGGGCGAAGTCCTCCTCCAGCAGCCACTCCCAGGGGTAGAGCTTGAACAGTTGGATGATCGGCTGGTCGTGCAGGTCGACGAAGCCCTTGCCGGGCACGTGGCCGATGTCGTCGATGTACAGCAGATGGGGCTGCAGGCCGGCCTGGTTGGCACAGTCGGCCAGGTAGGTGACGGTGCCCTCGTCCTCGATGTGGTCACGGCAGCAGGCCAGGTGGAAGGGCTCGCCCGCCAGGCCGATGCGCTGCAGGCGCTCGACCAGCGCATCCTGGATGAGGTTGTACTGGTCGGCCCGCTCCGGCAGCACGCCCCGTTCGCGGCACTGCTCCAGCCACACCCACTGGAAGAAGGCCGCCTCGTAGAGGCCGGTCGGGGTGTCGGCGTTGTACTCGTAGAAACGCGCCGGGCCCTGGCCGTCGTAGGTCAGGTCCATGCGCCCGTAAAGCGCCGGCTCGCGTGTACGCCAGCTGTCGCGGATCAGCGTCCAGTGCGCCTCGGGCACCGCCATGCGCCGCAGCAGGGCTTCGCTCTCCACCGCGTCTTCCACCAGGGCCAGGCACATGGCCTCCAGCTCGGCACTGGGCGCCTCGATGTCGTCCTCGATCTGCTGCAGGCTGAAGCGGTAGCAGACGCTTTCATCCCAGTAGGGTTCGCCGCCGATGGAGTGGAAATGGAAGCCGAGTGCCGAGGCTTGTTCGCACCAGTCGTGGCGCGGCGTGATGGTATGCCGATGCATGGAACGTCCGTGTACTGCCGTGGTAAAGGGAGCGCCATTCTAGCGGCCCGCCAGGGCCTTGGTTGTTGATCGAGGCAGCAACCCGGTGAGGGCGTCGTTCTTAGCCAGCCGCCGGAAAGCGCAGGCGGGAACTCCGTCGGCCCGGCCGGCTCGCTCTCACCGTCAACATCGATCGCGACAAGGCGGCGCGCTGCGGCCTCAACGTCGGCGACGTGCAGGACACCCTGGCCATGGCCGTCGGTGGGCGCCAGGCCGGCACCCTGTTCGAGGGCGACCTCCGCTTCGACCTGATGGTGAGCCTCGACGAGGGGCTGCGCACCGACCCGCAGGGCCTGCCGCGCCTGCTGCTGCCGCTGCCCGGTGGCACGGCGGACGGCATCGCCTTCATCCCCCCGGCGGACGTGGCCACCCTCGACCTGGAGCTGGGGCCGAACCAGGTCAGCCGCGAGAACGGCAAGCGCCTGGTGGTGGTGAGCGCCAACGTGCGCGGCCGCGACATCGGCTCCTTCGTGGCCGAGGCGCGCATCCAGGCTGAGGTGCGGCTGCTGCTGGCCACCGTGGTGATCGGCGGCATCCTCTCGTCCACGGCGCTGACGCTGCTGGTGCTGCCGGTGCTCTACCAGCATGAGGACGATGAGAACGAAGCCGACGAGCGCGGCTGACCCGGGCGGTGCCACCCGTGTTTGCGGGTGGCGCCGGTGGCGTCAGTCTGCGCTGACCAGTTGGGTTTCCCAGCCGTCGTAGCGGCCGCCGTGGTCCTCGGCCAGGTGGAACAGCGGCAGGGTGACGCTGTCGATCTCGGCGAAGGAGGGCAGGTCCTTGCGCCACAGGTGCACGCTGTACTGCCCGTCCTCGTTGGCCGCGATCGGCACCCGCAGCGAGAAGCCCAGGGCCTGGGCGCGGTTGGCGAAGGCCTGGGCGTCGGCGGCCTCGGCGAATTCGGCCCAGTGGTCGATATCACGCGGGGTGTCGAGGCGGTCGCCGTTCTGTTCCAGGGTCTGGCAGACCCGGCGGTTCTGGATGCACTGGTGGTCGATGGCGCTGGGGTACAGGTACTCCAGGTAGGTCGACCAGTCCGGGTCGGGGTTGCTGCCGGCCTCGAAGCGGTAGTCCGGGAAGCCCCGGAACGCCTCGGCCACTCGGGCTTCCCAGCCCTGCGGATGGGCGGTGTAGAAGAAGAAATCGCGGCAGCCGTTGGTGGTGCAGCGCCCGACGTAGGCGTGGTCGGCACCTTCCAGCTTCGGCAGCACGGCGTCCTCCAGCGCGATCAGCGCGTCGTACTCCTCGTTGCTGGACAGGCCGTCGCCCCGTGGCGCGTTCATCTCCACGCGCACATAGGCCATGGCCGGCAGGCGCTCGATCGGCGCCTGTTCCACGGCACCCAGGTCGACATACAGCGATGCCGGGCGGTCATCCACCCGGGCGAAATAGAAATCCCAGTTCTCGGTCATCAGTCTCCCTCCCTGTTGGGGTGGCGAGACTGTAGCGGGTTTGCCGGGGCAAGAAGCGGACCTGGCGCACGGCGGGCCGTGGCGCGGCAATCGGTCGCTGGAGAGAGGGGGGAGGGGACTTGCGACCCCGAGGATGCCGCGCGCGTATCTGCGCAGGTTGCGAGCAAAGCGTTGCAGCGGTGCGAGCCCGCTGTCCCGTG
>NZ_LXJQ01000061.1:0-32958 GCF_001728925.1 Pseudomonas sp. 1D4 | reverse complement strand
ATCTACAGCCTGGGGAGCCTGAGCGTTGCGAGGGATGATGCCGGGGCACGCGCCGCGCTGCTGGAGAACATCTCAGGGACGCTGGAAAGCACCGGAGACATGGCGCTTTCAGTGGACAGCCTGATCAACCGCAAAGAGCGCTTTACGGTTTCGGAAAAACTGCTATCGGGTTCGATCGTCTTCCAGTGCATTGACTGCAAGGGCCGGCACTTTGACCTCTATTACTACGTCAAGGAGCAACTCGAGAGAACGGTAACCGATGATTCGCCCGCCTCCAGCATCAACAGCGGAGGGTGGTTGTCATTCATCGGTGACAGCTTCCGAAATCAGCACAGTCTGGTCACGGCGGCAGGTGATGTGCGTATCCAGACCAGAGACTTCCTCAATGAGGGGGCCTCGACCGAGAGCGTTGTGCGCAACCGGACTTTCCGTAATCCGAATGACTCCGAGAGCAGCAGCGTCTTCTTTGATCTGACCAGGTCCAACGGAGCTGTTGCCACATACAACCGTTACAACGCTCCTGTTATTCACCAATACAGCTATAGAGATCGCGACGGTACTCACCTGTACTCGCCCTCTAGGCAGGTCACCTCCCGCGCCAACCCCAACTTCAATCCCGGTGCAGGCTATGGCGTTCCTGACCGGATACTCGGGTACACGCTGCTTAGTACGAGCGAGCAGGTTACAGGCCAGGGATCTGCCTCGAATGCCGTCATCCAGTCGGGCGGAAAGGTCTCCGTCGCAGCGAGTGGTTCGGCCACCCTTGGTGTAACCCGTGAAAGTGTCAGCTATGCCGGAGGCAGCAAGAAGTCTCTGGATAGCGAACCCGGAGTCGGGATCAACGGCAATCCGGTCTACCTGAATCCGCAGCTCGCGCCGGATACGACACAAAAGCCCATCAACCCGCTCGATTTGCCGAGTTTTGGCTTGCCTCAGGGGCAGAACGGGCTGTTCCGCGTGAGTGAAGTCCCCGGCCACCGCTATCTGGTGGAGACCAACCCACTGTTTGCCAGCCTCAGCCGATTCCTGAGTTCGGACTACATGCTCGACAAGCTCGGTTACGACCCGGACAAGGCGCAGCGTCGCCTGGGCGACGGTCTGTATGAGCAGCGTCTTGTACGGGAAGCCGTCGTGGCCAGGACGGGGCAGCGTTTTCTGGCCGGCCTCAACAGTGACGAGGCTGTATTCCGTTACCTGATGGACAACGCAATTGCCAGCAAGGAGTCGCTCAAGCTGGTACCCGGCGTGGGGCTGTCTGCCGAGCAGGTTGCTGCTCTGACCCATGACATCGTGTGGATGCAGGAACAGGAGGTGCAAGGACAGCGTGTACTGGTGCCGGTCGTCTATCTCGCACAGGTAGGCAACCGCCTGGCACCCAATGGTTCCTTGGTGCAGGGCACGGACCTGACGCTGATCGCGGGCGGTGAGCTCCGGAACCAGGGAACTCTCCGGGCTACCAGCAGCCTGTCGCTTCAGTCCTCTCAGGGCATCGAGAACACCGGCCTCGTCCAAGGCGGCGAGCGTGTTGCGCTGTTGGCTCAGTCCAGCATTCGCAATGCCCAGGGCGGCATCATAAATGGGCGCGATGTCAGCTTGCTCGCGCGTGATGGCGATATCACCAACGAAAGAAACAAGGGCGTTGCGCAGTATGCAGGCCGTGTCAGCCGCACGGATGAGGTTCTGGACAACGCTGCACGAGTCGAGGCAGGTCGCTCCATGGACCTGCAGGCCGGGCGTGATTTCCAGAACAGTGCAGGCGTGCTGCAGGCCGGTGGCGAGGCCCGGATAGCAGCAGGCCGAGACGTTGGCTTCACCGCTGTGGCAGAGAACGACAGTGCGCATTCGAGTGCCAAGCGCTCGAGCTGGAGCGAGAGCCGAACGACTCAACATGGTGGACTCGTTGCGGCGGGTGGTGCGCTTGACGTAAGCGCCGGCCGCGATATCGCGGTTATTGCCAGCACAGTCGCTACCGATGGCAACCTGCTGATGCAGGCCGGCCGGAACATGGCCCTCGAGTCTGCGGCCAACGAAAGCCACAGCGCTTCGCAAAGCAAGAAGGTCAAGAGCAGTACGGACCAGATCCGTCAGCAATCTACCGTGCTCCAGGCCAAGGGGGGGGTAACGCTGGAGGCTGGTCAGGACATGAGCGTTGTCGCCAGCCATGTCAAAGGCGGAGGGGATGTTGCGCTAGATGCAGGACAGGATCTCAGCGTGCTCTCTGCCAAGGATGAGGACGCCAGCTTCTACTTCAAGAAGAGCAAGGGGTCCTTCGGGCGCAAGAAGACCGAGCAGCGGGAAAGCTACGACAGCACCAATATCGCGTCCGTGGTCGAAGCGGGTGGCGATCTCACCCTCAATACCAGCAAAGCGGCTGATGGCAGCCTGAATATCAACGGTGGGCGTGATGTCACCGTGATAGGCAGCCAGTTGCAAGCCGGCAAGGACCTGCTGATCGGGGGGGCGGGAGATGTGGCCGTTCTTTCCGGTGTTGAGGAACACGGCTCCTACAGCAAGAAGACCAAGTCCGGATTCCTTGGGCTGTCGAAGAGCGGCAAGAGCCAGCTCAGGACCAGCGCGACCCAGGTCGCCAGCGAGTTGGAGGCTGGCAACGATGTCGTGGTCGCGGCAGGCAACGACATTCGTCTGCGCGCCAGTGAAACCAGTGCAGGTAATGACGTCGAGCTTCGTGCCGGATTGGTGAAGGAGAGCGGCGGCATCAACCTCGTTTCCGCCAACGACACCGCATACAGCCTGACCAAGGAACAGCAAAAGAAGGTCGGTCTTTCCACGTCGGGTGGCTTCCTTTCGATTGCGTCGGCCAAGGAGGCTGGCCGCGAGGCGCAGAGCAGCACCGCTGTAGGCAGCCAGGTGACAGCAGATCGGGATGCCACGCTCAAGGCCAGGCAGGACATCACGATTGCAGGCAGCGGTGTTGCTGCGGGGCGCAACGTACTGCTTGACGCCGGTCGTGACGTTAACGTGCTGGCTGCTCAGAACAGCAGTTCAGAACGGGATTGGGAGAAGAAGAAGCAGGTTGGCATCGGTATTTCTGGTGATGACAACGGTGTGAACCTGTTCATCGGTGCAGAACGCACCATGGAGAAAAACCGCTTGGCGCAGCAGACCGTTGCCGCCAGTCAGATTCGTGCCGGTAATGACCTGGACATCAACGCAGGCCGGGACATCAACCAGGTGGGCTCTGATCTCTCCGCCTCCCACAACATCACGCTCAAGGCCGGGCATGACATCAACATCGATGTAGCCCGCGAAACCAGGGTCGTCGAGCATGCCGAAGTCCGGGAGCGTGAGGGGCTTGGTATCAGCCTCAATCACAACTTCGGCAGCACCAAGGATGCGGCAAGCAACGCCGGTAAGGGGGAAAACGGTGTCAGCCAGGGCTCCAGCGCCTTGCGTGGCATCGATGCAGTGAGCCAGTTCCTTGGCGGCCCCACCGCCGACGTGAAATTGGGGAATTCCAAGCAGGGTTCCAGCCGGGAAATCACCGAGCAGACACCTCGCGCCTCCACGCTCGAAGCTGGCAATGATCTCGCCATGACTGCCGGCAACGATGTCACGGTGAAAGGCGGCCAACTGGGTTCCGGTCGTGACATCAACATCAAGGGGCGCGATGTCACGCTCGATGTGGCCAAAGGGGAGTTCAGTGAAGAAAACCAGATGCGTCAGAGCTGGGGTGGCATACACGGCGGCACGTCTGGCGGCTTCAAGGTGGGTATCGGCGGTAGCTACGGGACTGGCAACGAAGACCAAAGCCAAGGTACTTCCAGTGCGGCTCAGCTCAATGCCGGACGTGATGTTTCCCTGACAGCGAGCAATGACCTCACCCTGGTCGGCACCCAGGTGAAAGCCGACCGCGATATCAATCTCAACGCAGGCAACGACCTGAAGGTCCTGTCGGCGCAGAACGCCAGCAACAGCGAAAGCAACCGCCACAGCGGCGGCGGTGAAGTGGGGTTGACCTTCGGTTCCCAGGGTGTGGGCGTCTACGTCAGCGTCAACATGGGCAAGGGCAATCTGGAGAGAGAGGCTGAGCGCCAACAGGAGGCTTATCTCTATGCTGGCAACAGCCTGAACTTCAACAGTGGCAAGGACACCGCGATCTCGGGCGCCACCCTGCGCGGTGACGAGGTCGTCGGGCGTGTAGGCGGTGATCTCCAGGTTTCCTCCGCGGTTGATACCGGCAAGGTGAAAGGCAAGGAGTTCGATCTCAGTGCCACCGCAACCTTCGGTCCTGGTGCGGGCTTCAGCGGCTCCGTCGGCTATGGAAAGACCACCGGCAAGACCGACTGGGTAGGTGAGCAGACCAGTATCACCGCCAAGGACAAGGTGGATATACGCACCGAAAACCACACGCAGATCGACGGCGCACTCATCGCCTCTGATAGCGGCAACCTGAAACTGGACACCAACACGCTTGGCCACAGCGACATTGCGGGCGTGGACAAGGAGCACGGCTACTACCTCAACGTTGGCGGCAGCTATGGCATCGGCGGAAACAACGCGGGCACGACTCAGGACGCCAGCCAGGTCGGCAAGGGCAAGGAAGGGGAGACCGGTTGGAGCGTAAACGGCTGGGAGTACGAAAAGGATCGCCAGCAGATCGTCCGCGCCACCGTCGGCGACGGCCAGATCATCGTGCGCAACGACGCCAAGACTGGCACCGACTCCACGGCTGGGCTCAATCGGGATGTGAGCAAGGCGTACGAGATCACCAAGGACCACGAAGAGCGTACGGATCTGTATGTCACCAAGTCGTCTGTAGAGGCGGTGGGCAGTCCGGCTGAAACCTTGAAGCGGTGGGGGCAAGCGGCAGATGAATATGTTTATAAAACCGAAAATGCCGTTGAGCAAAGTAGAGAGTTGATCTTTGCAGGGGTTGCGGTTGGAGTCGGTATTCCTCCGGATGCTATAAATATTGTAATTCAAGTCAATAGTGCTGAAAGAGCTTTGCTGAAAGGTGGGGAGCAAACTCGCCTTGCGGCCGCTAAGCAACTTATGAATATGTTCTTGCCAGAGCTGGCTGCGCCGGGGGCAAATGTAGTTGTAGAGCGTATCAATAAATTGGTGGTGGATGACCCGGGAGCGGCGCTAGATGTTCTTTCCGCTCTTAGTCATCTTGCCGCTAGTGAACGTCCTAAAGGACCAGCTAATAATCTCACCCAACTTCTTGAGCTTGCTGCTATTGCGTTGGTGGCGGGTGCTTTGGTGGCAGTGGTATCCAGTTCTTCATCGCAAAAAAATAATTCGCAAAGCGACGATCTCAATGCTTTCTTGGATGGGGCGGATACCCTTCAGGAAAAGCAGGAAAGAGTTGGCGCTCTTAATGAGTTAATCACTAAGCTGGGTGGTAGGCCTATTGAGGAGGTGGACTATCGACCGTATGTTAATCCTAGTGATAACTCCGATATTTCTTCTTACGAAGGAGGTTACACAGATGACGTCTTGGACGATGTTGGGGGGGCGTACGTAGGTGGAGGCCCATTTGATAGTGATAGAGAGAGTGGTAGCTATATAAATCCTAGCCATCAAGAAAATCCAGGTGTGATGTATAGGGAGATAATTAAGCTATCTGGATTGGCTCAGAATCGACAACTTCAAGATCTAACTCATGCGGAATTGGTCGATATCTTTGGGAAGGCAGGTTATGATTTGTCAGGTCACGCAGTGATGAGGCTAAAAGATCCGCGCACTAAGAATATTGGGTTTAATACGCCAAATGATATTGCTAAGATATTTAATAAAGGTTTGGAGTTTGATGCTTCACATGGCTTGATTGGTTTTAGCTATAATGGTTTAGAGGTTGTTTTGAATCCGGAGAATAATAGGGTTGTTACTATCAGGCCGGAGAAGAAAAGGGGTAGGTGATGATAGAGTTGTGGGGGGGTGGGGTTTCATTTAGGTTGAAAGTTCTCGGTTATGAGTTTGAGGGGGATTCTTCTCAGTATGATTCGGAGTGGTTGGTTATAGAAATATCAGTTGATGGTGTCAAAGGAAGTTGGCAGTCCTCTGGGCCTTTCTTGAGAACTGTTGAGTTGAAAGATTTTTTGGGCTGGCTGAAGAATGTTCGCTCGCATAACGAGAATGCAGAATTGCATTTTTTGGAGGGTGAGTTGTCTTTTGGTTTTGTTCCTCCAAGCTCTTTGCGTGTGTACTTGGATTTCTATTTTCACCCAAAATGTGCCTCTTATGATTATGCTGAGGATGAAGCATTTGTTTTGGAATTTGATATTCAAGATGAAGGTTGGTCTAGCCTTGTTTCTTGTGTGGAGCGAATGATCGAAGATATTGGATTGTTATGAGTCTCATTATTTTTCCAGGTTCTGTACGAAAAATTGAAGCAAGTGCAGCATGAGTTTGGGCAGAGATAGCTCGACCCCAATATTCATCTGATCTGTGACGCCAACTCACTTCCTGCTTTCATCGGGCAATCCAGCGATATTACCCATGCACAGTCACTTCTGGATCAGGTCCGTATCTCCAGAAACTCTGGACGGCCTCGTAAACACTGACGCTGGTTGTTGGATGTTATATGAAGGATATGGCGGAAATTAATAAGGAAGTTCGTGAGGGCTTGGGGAGTGGTGATGCTGTGCTTCTGCTTCATGGGCTAGGTTTCACAATCACTGAAAGCATAAAGTTCTTGGTTGAAGAATATGGGTGCTCTCTTGCTGATGCAAAGCGATTTGTATCGGAGAGCCCTGTTTGGAAGCCGGTTGTGGATGCTTCAATACCGTTGCACAGAGAAATAGTGGAGTGCCTCGGCAAGGAAAAATTTTAGAAAATTCTGGGTCAAGTCAGTGGCAGTCAGCCGATTGGAGGCTGAGCTTTTTATTTGGCCCGGCCTTTGGCTACAGAATTGACGAGCCTTCGCTCTGGTTGGACTTCACATTCGTGCCTTAAGTAAATTCGCGCTATTGGTATTGGTCATCACTGTGATGTACATCAGGCTCGAAATTCTTATCGATGTCTCTCTTCCTGATGAAGTGCTCTTGAATTATCGAATACCTTTGAAAGAGATGCTCGGGTGAGTTTTTTGTTCCTCGGAGTGCTTTGGAATGAAATTAAATATTAGTTTTCCCGAAAATATGCACACTGAGCAATTGCTCAAGCAGGAGCGAATTCCTTGTTTGTGCAAAATATCTAAAGAGTTTGAGGTTTCCTTCTCGGATGCTGTTCCTGAGGTGTCAGGAGTGGTGTCGGAATGGGATCGTAATGAGTTGGAGTTAAGAGCGGTGGCGGGAGGGGGAGGGAAGTATACTCATTATGCGAATAGCCTGATTACCTTAAAGAGGATTGGGGCTAATGTTTACAAAGTGGTTGGGCTTGAGATGTTTTATGCAAATTTTGGATGGTGTGTTGTCTTGAAAGATGGTGAATATGCACCGCCAATGAGCTTTTGGGATGAAGAGTGATTGATTTTGATGGGGTTGGCTGGTGGGTTGGTTTGAAAGTAACCAGAATTTGTGGGGTTAGATCCAAGAAATTGTATTTGTGTTCAAGAAGCAATAAGGCATAGAAGAAAATTAATAGAGGTGGGTCGCATCTATTGATCTAGGTTCTATGCGACAAGTCGGTGCAGCTGCACTTGGGCTTGTAGGGGAACTACTGCGGCTTCATCGATCCGCCTACTACTTTGCGTGAAAACAGATCCAACACCATCGCCAAATACATCCAACCCTCATAGTTTTGGACGCAATTGTTATCGGTGCCCTGGGCCTTGTTCGGCTCACCGATGTTGAGCTGCCGCTCCGAGCGATTAGGCTAAGCGACCGTTCGTTGGTGTATCGCCTGGCGCCGGCCCGCTGGACGAATAGGCCCGCAGCAGCCTGACCGAGGAGGAACAGCGCAACCTCGCACTTTGATCCCATCCCAGCCGCCCTTCGGGGTGGCACTTCTTTCCCGAGGGCGTCAGGCGACTGCCGCTCTTTTTCTCTTGCGAGCTTTCCTGCTGCCCCCTATAGTCCGCCCGCTGCGGTCAATCCCGTAGCCGACCTTGGCCGGTCGAATCTCTAGGCGCACAGGCGCCGACCATCCGATTGCAGGCGCTTTTTTCATGCCTGCGATTTCGTGTTATGGCGGCTGTGCGCGGGACACCTTCGGGTGTGCCGGGCCCTAGAGTCCCGGTCGGCCAACCTGCGTACAGCCGTCACCATTTCCTTCGCTTGGCCGCGAGGGGTGATGGCTCTCACTCTAGGAGCATCACTTCATGATTCGCTCGCTTCTTCTCGCTACCTCTTTCTCTGTGTTTGCATCCAGCCACCTGTGCAGCCGCGGAGGTCTTCGCCATGACTGACCTGCGCCCGCTCTCCGCCAACCCCTCCGGTTCTTCCGTTCTCTTGCTCGATGGCAGCCGGTCCTATCTGGATCTCCAGGAAACAGCCGAGTACCGCCTGATGGCCGCGCGCGATTTGCTGGCCAGCTTCGCGTACATGGAGAGTTCCTGTGCTGATGGGCGTTACCTGGCCAACGTAGCCGAGGCGGCCAACCTGTTGCTGTCGGATGCCTATGACCTGCTCCGTGCGGCTCGCGAGGCAGTGCAGCGTGACCGCTTGAGCACCGTCGACTGAACCCTTCACGTCTCCCCGAAGAGGCCCGGCATCAGCCGGGCCTTTTCATTTCCGCAGGGCCGTTTCAGCGCTCTGCCCGTTCCCGCATCTGCCAGGCGAAGGCGATCCCCACCGCCTCGTGATACCCATTCCAGACGCTCTCCACCCCGCAAACCCCGTCCTTCCGCCGCCGTTCATGAAGATTCGATGACAAAAGTTCGGTGCCTTCGCCGGGCGCCGGTCAAGGGAGTGTGGAACGACGACGGCAAGGACAACGCCGCGCCACATCGGCCGCTAGGGAAGGCGGCCACTTCGGCCCGCGGGTTTGCGGGCCCCGGCCAGGCAGTGGAGCAACGGCGATGGGGAAGATGGACGGATTCGCGAAGGTGGGGATGCAGGAGCTGGACCAGCGCCTGTCGAAGATCGTCGAGGCGGCGCGCAAGAAGCCCGTCTCGGTCTACCGCTACGGCGCGCCCTGGGTGTGGATCGTGTCCCAGGAGGACTGGCAGAGCGCGCTCAAGGAGGTGTCCAGCTACATCCCCCCGGGCCACTCGCTGGTGGTGCTCAAGCCGCAACTGGACGCGCTGCTGGAGCCGGCCCTGGAGGCGTTGCAGGGTTGGGCCCGTACCCGTCAGCTGCAGGTGCCCTTGCGGGCGCTGCTGCAGGCGCTGGTGCTGCAGGTGCTGTATTCGCTGCCCAGCGAGAAGCAGCTCTACGAGCAGCTCAACTACAACCTGCTGTTCCGCTGGTTCGTCGGTCTGCAATTGAACCAGCGGGTCTGGGGCTTCAGCGCCTTCGTCCGTGACCTCGGCGAGGTGCTGGACAACGCCCAGGCCGTCCGCCTGCTGGAACGGGCCATCAGCGAGGTGTTCGCACCGTCGCTGATGAGCACACCGGAATTCACCCCGAACTTCGCCCAGTTGCACACCTGGATCGCCCGTCACGCGGCGCAGGCTCGCGCTCGCTAGGCCCGATACACCAACGACAACCATGGGTGGCCCGGCCCCAGGCACGGCCCGCCCACAGGACGGCGCACGCCAGCGTGGCGCCATTTCACGAGGGGGCTGTGTGGTTCTTCAGTCATTCAACCGGCACCTGCGCCACGGCCGCGTGCCGTTCGCACCTTCGCTCCTGGCCCTGGCGCTGCTGGCCGGTACGGCCCGGGGCACGGAGGAGGGCGAGGGTGCGGCGCGCCGGGTCGACGTCAACGAATACGTGGTGCGTGGCAACAGCGTGCTGCAGGCGCGGGACATCGAGGCGGCGGTCTACCCGTTCCTCGGCCCGCAACGCACCCTGGCCGACATCGAGGGCGCCCGCGACGCGCTGCAGCAGCGCTACCAGGCCCTGGGCTACCAGTCGGTCTTCGTCGAGCTGCCGGAGCAGCAGGTGGAGGGCGGCGTGGTCTACCTGCAGGTGAGCGAGACTCGCGTCGGCCGGGTGCGGGTGATGGGCGCCCAGCACTACTCGCCGCTGGCGGTGCGCGACGAGGTGCCGGCCCTGCAGGAAGGCCAGGTGCCGGACTTCGGCCGGGTCCAGGCCGAGCTGGCCGCTGCCAACCGCAACCCCGGGCGCCAGGTGGTGCCGGTGGTGCGCGAGGGGCGCCGGCCGGGAACCATGGACGTGGACCTGCAGGTGGAGGACAAGAACCCCTGGCAGGCCAGCATCGGCCTGAACAACGACTACAGCGCCGACACCGAGAAGCTGCGCTCGGTGGTCAGCCTCGGCTACACCAACCTCTGGCAGCGGGGTCACGCGGCCTCGCTGACCTACTTCACCGCGCCGGAGGACCGCGACAACGCCGAGGTCTGGTCCGGCAGCTACAGCGCGCCGCTGGATGCCCGCTGGACGCTGCAGCTCTCCGGCTACCAGTCCGACAGCAACGTGGCCACCCTGGGTGGCAGCAACGTGCTGGGCAAGGGCCACGCCTACGGGGTGTCGCTGGCCTACGCGGTGCCGCCGGTCGGGCCCTGGGCGCACTCGCTGTCGGTGGGGGTGGAGTTCAAGGACTTCGAGGAGTCCCTGCAGTTCGGTGGCAGCCAGGACCAGGTGCCAATCCGCTACGCACCGATCACCCTCGGCTACACCGGCTACCGCTACACCGAGCGCTCGCAGTTCAGCCTCGGCCTGTCCCTGGTGGCCGGCACCCACAGCCTGCTGGGCTACGGCAGCGACGACGAGGCGTTCGACTACAAGCGCTACCGCGCCAAGCCGGGCTTTGCCCTGTTCAAGGGCGATGCCACCTACACCCTGACCTTCGGCGACGACTGGCAGAGCCACAGCCGCCTGGGGTTCCAGCTGGCCTCCGGGCCGCTGGTCTCCAACGAGCAGTTCTCCGCCGGCGGTGCCAGCAGTGTGCGCGGCTACCTGGCCGCCGAGCGCACCGGCGATGACGGCTGGCTGCTTGGCCAGGAGCTGCGCACACCGTCCCTGGCGCCGCTGCTGGGCAAGGGCGTGGCCCGCCACCTGGACGAGTGGCGCTTCTACCTGTTCGCCGAAGGCGCGCAGTTGTCCCTGCAGGACGCGCTGCCGGAGCAGGACGACAGCTACAGCCTGGCCAGCGTCGGCCTCGGCACCCGCGCCACGCTGCCCCACGGGCTGGCCGGCAGCCTCGACTGGGCCTACCCGCTGAAGGACGGCCCGAACACCCGCAAACGAGACCCCCGCGTGCACTTCAGCGTGCAGGCGAGCTTCTGACCCCTTGGAGTTGACCCCATGCGCCGCTTGATACTCACCACGCTCGTCAGCCTCGGGCTCCTGGCCCCGGCGATCGCCCATGCCTGGTGGCAGGACGATTGGCTCTACCGCAAGCAGATCACCGTCGACACCACGCCCCAGGGCGCGGCCATCGACCAGCCCGCCGGGCGCACGCCATTGCTGGTGCGCCTGCACACCGGCAACTTCACCTTCGACGGGGTCAACGAGAACGGCTCGGACATCCGCTTCGTCGCCGCCGACGACAAGACCGTGCTCAACCACCAGGTGGAAAGCTTCGACCCGCTGATGGGCATGGCACTGATCTGGGTGGACGTGCCCCAGGTGGAGGGCGGCCACCGCCAGGACATCTGGATGTACTACGGCAACCCGAAGGCGCCGGCCACCGGCAACGGCCAACTGACCTTCGACCCGGACTACAGCCTGGTCTACCACTTCGACGGCGCCGTCGGCGCGCCGCCCCGCGACACCACCGCCTACGGCAACCACGCCCAGACCGCACCCGCCAGCAGCATCGACGGGGTGATCGGCCGCGCTGCCCAGCTCAACGGCCAGCCGCTGCTGCTGCCGGCCAGCCCGTCCCTGGCCCTGCCGGCCGGGGGTGCCTTCACCTTCAGCGCCTGGGTACGCGCCGACCAGGCCGCCGGCGAGCAACTGCTGCTGGCACGTCGCGACGGTGGCAATGCGCTGCTGCTGGGCCTGGCCCAGGGCGTGCCCTTCGTCGAGGTCAACGGCCAGCGCGCCCAGGCCGGCCAGGCCCTGGCCAGCGGGCAGTGGCAGCACCTGGCGCTGAGCGCCGACGGCAGCGCCCTGCGGCTGTACGTGAACGGCCGTGAATCCGGCAGCCTGGCGCTGTCGCTGCCGGCCTTCGCCTCGGTGATCGCCATCGGCGCGGACCTGCCGGGCAGCCAGACTGAGGTGAGCGAGGCGGTCGCAGCGGAAGGCGCTGCCCCCGAGGCGCCGGTTCCGGCCACCTTCGGGGCCTTCGCCGGTGCCGTCGACGAGCTGCGCCTGTCCAAGGTGGCACGCCCGGCGGCGCTGATCCTCGCCGATGCCACCGCCCAGGGTGCCGAGTCGCGCCTGATGGTCTACGGCGTGGACGAGGAACAGTCCGGCTTCGGCTTCGGCAGCCTTGGCTTCCTGCTCAAGGCTGTGCCGGTAGACGCCTGGGTGATCATCGCCGTGCTGGTGCTGATGATGATCCAGTCGTGGGTGATCATGATCCGCAAGAGCCGCACCCTGGGCCGCGTGCTGCGCGCCAACGCGGCGTTCCGCGAGCAGTTCGGCCGGGTCGGCACGCGCCTGGAGCTGCTGGCCGACGACCGCCAACTGCACGAGCGCCTGGGGGATTCGCCGCTCTGGCACCTTTACCAGGTGGCGGTGCGCGAGATCCGCACCCGGCGTGACCAGGGCGCCGACACCGGCTCCATTTCCGCCGCCACCATCGAGGCCATCCGCGCCTCCATGGACGGGGTGCGCACCCGCGAGGGGCAGGCGCTGGCCTCGCGCCTGTCGACCCTGTCCAACGCCATCGCCGGCGGTCCCTACATCGGGCTGCTGGGCACGGTACTGGGGATCATGGTGGTGTTCCTCGGCACGGCCATGGCCGGTGACGTGAACATCAACGCCATCGCCCCCGGCATGGCCGCCGCGCTGCTGGCCACCGCCATGGGCCTGTTCGTCGCCATTCCCGCGCTGTTCGGCTACAACCGCCTGACTACCCGCAACCGCGAGGTCAATGCGGACATGCGGGTGTTCGTCGACGAGTTCGTCACCCGCCTGGCGGAGGTGCACGGCGAGAGCACCTTCAGCGAGGCGGCCCACCGCCGTGGCCACGCCATCGGCGCTGCGCCCCTGAGCGCCTGAGGAGAGCAGCATGGCCAACCTCAGCAGCGCCCATGACGACGATGAAGACGGCGCCGTCGACAGCATCAACATCACGCCCCTGGTGGACGTGCTCATGGTGGTGCTGGTGATGTTCATCCTCACCGCCACCGCCCAGGTCTCCGGCATCCAGATCAACCTGCCGAAGGCCAGCGCCTCCATCTCCCTCTCGCAGCCCAAGACCAAGGCCATCTCGGTGAACGACGGCGGCCAGGTGTTCCTCGACGCCTACCCGGTGACCCTTCCGGAGCTGGAGGACCGGCTGCGCACGGAGAAGGCGCTCAACCCCGACTTTCCGGTGATCGTCCGTGGCGATGCCACGGTGCAGTACCAGAAGGTCATCGAAGTGCTGGACCTGTTGCGCCGCCTGGAGCTGTCCCAGGTGGGCCTGGTCACCGGCAAGCCGCAGGGTTGAGCCATGACCACCTTTCCCAGCAAGGGCCCGGAGAGCGGGCTCGCCGAAGTCCGCAGCAGCGCGCCGGGATGGCGCCGGCCGCTGGCCTGGGGCGTGGGGGCGCTGGTCGCCGCCGGCCTCGCCTGGCTGCTCTGGCTGTGGGCCAACGACATGAGCGGGGTGCGCCGGGAGGCGCCGAAGATCCCGGCCATCATCCCGCTGCCGCCACCCCCACCACCGCCGCCGGTGCCGGAGAAGCCGCCGGAGCCGGAAACCCCGGTGGAGGAGAAGCTGCCCGAGCCCGAGCCGACCCCGGAGCCGGAGGAGGTCAAGCCCCAGGAAGAGGCGCCGACCCCCGCCGACGACCTGGCCAACCCGATGCAGATGGACGGCGACGCCCAGGCCGGTTCCGACGCCTTCAACATCGGCGCCGGCAAGGGCGGCGGCATGGCCGGCAGCGGCGGCGGGCGCCTGGGTAACGGCACCTACAGCCAGTTCCTCGCGTATGCCTTCCAGAAGCTGCTGCGCGAAGACCCGGACCTGCGCACCCAGGCCTACCGGCTGCAGGCCGAGGTGTGGATCGACACCAGCGGGCGCATCACCCGCGCTGAACTGACCGGCTCCAGCGGCGACCCCGCGCTCGACCAGCAGGTGCTGGCGGTGCTGCGTGGCGCGCCACCCCTGGAGCGCCCGCCGGCTTCGCTGACGCTGCCGGTACGCATCGCATTGCAAGGACGCCGGCCCGGCTGATCGGGCCCGCGAGACGAATACGCCATCAGGAGTAGAACCATGATCCGCAGAATGAGCCGACTGGCCCTGGGCATCGGCGCCGTGATCGCCAGCCTGGCCGCCACCTCGGCGCAGGCCACGCCCTCGGAGAACGCCACCGTCAACCTGATCCGCCTGCTGGTGCAGCAGGGGGTGCTCGAGCAGGACCAGGCCGACGCGCTGATCCGCCAGGCCGAAGCCGAGGCCGTGCAGGCCCGCCAGGCGGCCGCCCAGGCCGCACCGCCTGCGCCCGGTGCACCGGGGGAGGTGCGCGTGCAGTACGTGCCGGCCATCGTCCGCGACCAGATCCGCGACGAGGTGAAGGCCGAGGTGATGGCCCAGGCGAAGAAGGAGAACTGGGCCGCGCCCAACACCTTCCCCGATTGGGCCTCGCGCATCAGCCTGGAGGGCGACATGCGCCTGCGCAGCGAGTCGCGCTATTTCTCCAGCAACAACAGCGACCGCCTGATCGACTACGCGCGCCTCAACGAGAAGGGCCCCTACGACGTCAACCCGCGCAGCAACACCCAACTGCCTCCGCTGCTCAACAGCCGCGAGGACCGCGAGAATCTGCTGCGGCTGCGCGCCCGGTTGGGGCTGCGGGCCACGCTGTCACCGTCCTGGAGTGCCGCCTTGCGCATCGCCACCGGCTCCGACAGCGGGCCGGTGTCCACCACCCAGACCCTGGGCGGCGGCTTCGCCAAGAAGGACGTGTGGCTGGACCAGGGCTACCTCACCTACAAGCCCGACGAGCGCCTGTCCTTCACCGGCGGGCGCATGCCCAACCCGTTCATGACCACCGACCTGCTGTACTCCGGCGACCTCAACCTCGATGGCCTGGCGGCGAACTTCCAGCAGCCCCTGGACAGCGAACTGGGGCTGTTCGGCACCGTCGGCGCCTTCCCGGTGGAGTACACCTCCGACACCGCCACCACCAGCAGCGGCTTCGACAAGGTGGAGAGCGACACCAACTGGCTCTACGGCGCGCAGATCGGCGCCCGCTGGCAACCCAACGCGGACAACAGCCTGAAGGCCGCATTGGCCTACTACCGCTTCGACGACATCGAGGGCCAGCGCTCCAGCCCTTGCACCCCCTGGAACGGCGCCCCGGCCTGCGACACCGACGAGTCGCGCCCGGCCTTCATGCAGAAGGGCAACACCCTGATGCTGCTGCGCAACATCACCCCCGACCCCACCCGGCCCACCACCACGCCCGAGCCGCAGTTCGTCGGCCTGGCCTCCGAGTTCAACCTGGTGGACCTGAACCTGGTCTGGGACACCGCGCTGTTCGACGGCTTCAAGCTGCGCAGCCAGGCCCACTACGTGCGCAACCTGGCCTACGACGAAGGCGAGATGAACAAGCGCTCGGCGGGCCGGCTGGCCAACAACGTCGACGAGAACGGCAACATCCAGAGCGGTGATACCGCCTGGATGCTGCAGTTCGTGCTGGGCAACGCGCTGGACCTGAAGAAGCACGGCGACTGGAACCTCTACGCCGGCTACAAGCGCATCGAGCCGGACGCACTGCCCGACGGCTTCAACGACTCGTCCTTCCACCTGGGTGGCACCAACGCCAAGGGCTGGTTCGTCGGCGCCAACTACGGCTTCGCCGAGAACGTCTACGGCAGTGCCCGCTGGCTGAGCGCGGAAGAGGTCTACGGCGCGCCCTTCGAGATCGACGTCCTGCAATTCGAGGTCAACACGCGCTTCTAGTGCGCGTCGCAAAGGAGAGCGCCATGAACACCCGATCCCGATCCGCCCTGGCCCTTGGCCTGGCCCTGCTGACCAGCAGCGGGGCCTACGCCGAAGGCATGGAAGAGCGCCTGCGTACCCAACTGCGCAGCACCACCCAGCAACTGCAGGCGCTGCAGAGCGAGCAGGCCCAGGCGGCTGCCGCCCGCAGTGCGGCGGAAAGCCAGCTCAGCACCGCCCAGGCGCAGATCAAGCGCCTGGAGGCGGAGCTGGCCAAGGCCCGCCAGCAGAACGAGCAACTGGCCGGGCAGCAGGCGGCCCTGCACGAAGCGGCCCAGGCCCAGGTGGCCGCCAGCAATGAGCAGGTGGGCAAGTTCAAGCAGGCCTACGAGGAGCTGCTGACGCGCGCCCGCGGCGTGGAGGCCGCCCGCGTGCAACTGACCGGCGATCTGGCCGCCCGCGACGAGCAGTTGCAGCAGTGCACCACCCGCAACCGCGAGATGTACCAGGTGGCCCGCGAGGTGCTCGACGCCTACGAGCGCATCGACGTGGCGGACGTGGTGAAGCTGCGCCAGCCCTTCGCCAGCCGCGCGCGGGTGAAGTTCGAGGAGCTGGCGCAGTCCTACGGCGACCGCCTCTACGACACCCAGTTCGACGCCGCCCTGGCCCCCAAACCCTGAACCCCATGGCGTCGGCACGGGCCGGCGCCCCCCTACACAGGAGTCACAGCATGAACACCCAGGACCTGATCCAGAGCATCACCCCCGACCAGCTCGGCGACTGCCTGCGCGAAGCCGGCTACCGCGTCAACCGCACCGAACAGGGCGGTATCGTGCAACTGCTCAGCGCCAGCCAGGGCATCGGCTTCGCCGTGCGCTTCGGCAACCTGGCGCGGGAGGAGGGCGCCTACCTGGACTACTGCTTCAGTTGCGCGTTGCGCATCCAGGGCGAACTGCCCGCCGGCCTCACCGAGGTGTGGAACGCCACCCGGCGCTTCGCACGTCTGTCGCGCCAGGGTGACTTCCTCGTGCTGGAGATGGATGCCCTGGTGGCCGCCGGCATCAGCCCGCAGCACCTGCGTGGCCAACTGGAGCTGTGGGACCACCTGCTGCAGGAGCTCATCGTCTACCTGCGTGACTTCAGCCGCGACAGCGCCACGCGCCATCCCGAGCCGGCCGCCGAGGCCGAGCCCGCTGCCGAAGCGGCCGAGGCCTGACCCATGGCCTGGCGTGGAGCCCTGTGGGGCTTGGGTGGCGTGGCCCTGACCGCGAGCGTGGCCGGGGTGGTGCTGGGGCTGCGCCCCGGCTCACCGCCGGAGGCTGCCGTGCAGTCGACAGTGCAGGTGGCAGCGGCGCCGGTGGCGTCGCGCGCGGCCGTCGCGCGCCTTGGCGCGCTGGCGCTGGAGGCGGATGAGCTGACCGCACTGCCAGCGGAAAGCCGCGAGCAACTGCGCGAGGACCGCCCCGCGCTGGAGGCCTGGATACGCGGTCGCCTGGCCGAGAAGGCACTGTTGCAGCAGGCCGAGGCCCAGGGCTGGGAAGACCGCCCGGAAATCCGCCGCATGACCCGCGCCGCCACCGAGCAGGTGCTGCTGCGCACCTACCTGGAGGCGGTCAGCCAGGTGCCGGAGGGCTACCCCAGCGACGCCGAACTGCAGGCCGCCTATGACGCCGGCAAGGCCAACTGGACCACCCCGCCGATGCTGCGGGTGGCGCAGATCTTCCTGGCGGTGGGGCCGGAGCGCAGCGAAGAGCAGGTGCGCAAGCAGGCCCAGGACCTGGCGCGCCGTGCTCGGGCCGAGGGTGCCGACTTTGCCGCCCTGGCGCGGCAGCACTCCGAGGACCGGGCATCGGCGGAGCAGGGCGGCGACAGCGGCCTCCAGCCGCTGCAGCAGTACCTGCCGGCCATGCGCCAGGTGCTGTTGGGGCTGAAGCCGGGGGCCGTGTCCGACCCGGTGCGCAGCCAGGACGGCTACCACGTGCTGCGGGTGCTGGAGGCCCAGCCGTCGCGCACGGCCACCCTCGACGAGGTGCGCGGGCGCCTGCGCGATGCGCTGCGTGCGCAACGCCAGCAGCAGGTGGCCCGGGCCTACCTGGATGGGTTGGTCAACGCCGGCACCCTGAGCATCGACGGAGCACAGATCAGTCAGGCGCTGGAGACTGCGCACTGAGCGGGACGGGTCGGGCAGGGAGGTACCGACCACGACCGGCGCGCGAGCCATCGCCCGGCGCGCCGAGGATTCCTTAGGGAGGAGGTGCCATGACATTGCAGGAAGGCGCCGGGCCGGTGCACGCCCCCGGCCTGGAGGAAACACCGCTGGACCCGGCGCTTCCGGGGCTCGACCACGAGGCCGCGCGCTGCTTTCTCGCCGCCGCCCGCTGCGGGTGCTTCATGCAGGCGGCCCGCAGCCTCAGCATCAAGCCCACGCTGCTGCGCAAGAAGCTGGCGCAACTGGCCGCCTGGAACGGCCAGCCGCTGTTCGTGCACCAGGGCAACACCGTGGTACTCAGCCCCGAGGGGCGCCGTCTGCGCCAGTTGTTCAGCGCACGGCTGGAGCTGCTCGACCTGCCCCGGCCGCAGCATGAGGATCAGCCCCGGGTGTGCATCGCCGTGGCCGAGACCCTGCTGCACGACATTCTCGGGCGCGACCTGCTGGCCTACCTGCGCCAGCATGCGCGGGTGCGCCTGGACCTGCTGCGCCTGGACAGCATCAGCGCCCCCGCGGCCGATGTGGACGTGCAGGTTTGGCTGGCCCCCGAAGGACCGCCCCCCGATCCCGGGTTCCCCTGTGACACGCTCGCCTGCCTGGCCCCGCTGGACTACCTGCCCCACGTAGCCAAGCGCTACTCGCGGGAAAGCAGCCGGCCGCGCAGCCTGCTGGAGCTGGAGGACTACATGCTGGTGGACCTCAGTGGCCAGTCGGCCCTGGCAGCCCTGGCGCCATGGAACCGCGCCATCGCCGCGCGCCGCTCGGGGGTGACGCGGGTGAACGCCTACGAGGTGCAGCGGCAGATGATCCAGTGGAGCGCCTGCATCGGGCTGCTGCCGCACTACGTCCCGCTGATCGACAAGAACCTGCTGGCGCTGCCGGCGCTGTTCCCTCAGCCCATGACCCTCAACGCCTGGCTCGCCGTGCGCAGCGAGGCCAGCGAGCGCGACGAGGTGCAGCGCATCGTCGCCCTGGTGCGTGCCGCCTTCGAGGAGCGGCGGGACTGGTTCTGACGGGGCAGGTTCCACACCGTCCCGGCTGGAACGAACAAGGCCCCCCTGCGGGGGCCTGGATGCAGCGGTGCAGGCTCAGCCGGTGGTGCGCAGGCTGCCCTGGCGGGTGGCCTCGTACTGCTGCTTGTCCATCGGCTGGGCGTCGGGCTTGCCGAGGTCGTCCATGGCCAGGCGATGGGTTTCCGGTGCCAGGTAGGCGGCCAGGGCGCAGACGCAGGTGATGAGGAAGGCGAGGCTGCCGATCACCACCGGGATGTTGTCCGAGCCGGGCGGGGCAACGGCGGCGAACAGAGCCGGCAGCATGGCGGTGAGCATGGTGCCGATGTTCTGCGCGATGGCCATGGCGGAAACGCGGTAGCGGGTTTGGAACAGCTCCGGGTAGAAGCTCGGGAACACCGCGTTGTAGCCCTGGTAGACCATGCCCCACATGAGGATCGACAGGCCGAAGGCGAGCGGCACGTTCTGGATGCTGATGGCGTAGAGGTAGCCGAAGGCGAGCAGGCCGGAACCCAGGCAGCCGGTGATCATGGTCGGGCGGCGGCCGATCCTGTCGGAGAGGTTGCCGACGAAGGGGATGACCAGCACGGCGACGATGTTGCCCACCACCGGGATCCACAGGTAGACGCTCTTGTCGAAGCCGATGCCATAGGCCGGCTGCACGGCATAGGCGGCGCCGAAGATGGTGGCGACCACCGGGATCACGTTCATCAGGGCCATGAACATCACCAGCACCATGTGCTTCCAACTGTGGCGGAAGGCTTCGGCGACCGGCGACTTGGCGACCTTCTGCTGGTTCTCTTCCTGGACGAAGGCCGGGGTCTCGTGGACTTCGCGGCGGATGATGAAGCCGGCCACCAGCACGAACGCGCTCATCAGGAAGGGAATGCGCCAGCCCCATTCGTTGAAGGCATCACTGGGCATGAAGTAGGCCAGCGGCAGGAACACGGCGGCGGCCATCACCTGGCCGGCCTGCACGCCCTGCAGGGTGAAGCTGGCGTAGTAGCCGCGCCGGCCGAAGGGGGCGTGCTCCATGATCATCGAGCTGGCGCCGGAGATCTCGCCGGCCACGGCGAAGCCCTGCACCAGGCGCAGGATCACCAGGGCGATGGGCGCGAGGATGCCGATGTCGTGGTAGGTCGGCAGCAGGCCCACCGCCATGGTGGAGAGACCCATCAGGAACATGCACAGCAGCAGGACGTTCTTGCGGCCCCGGGTGTCGCCCCAGTGGCCCAGCACGAAGGCACCGACGGGGCGGGCCAGGTAGCCGACGCCGTAGGTGGCCAGGGAGGCGATGATCGCCATCTTGGGGTCGCTGTTGGGGAAGAAGATCTGCGGGAAGATCAGGGCTGCGGCCTGGGCGTAGATGAAGAAGTCGTAGTACTCCAGGGCGGAGCCGATCCAGCCGCTGGCCGTCGCTTTCTTGGCCTGGTTCGAGGAGGAAGTCGCCATCGTTGTCTCCGTTTTTATTGTGCTGTCGCCCCCCTGCGCTTCGCCCTTGGACAGGTCCGGGGCGGCACGCACGCAGTGGGGCGGAGTCGGGTCGTGGCCGGCGCGTCGGGAGACGTCCGGTCAGGGCCATTCTCGGTGTCGGGGATGCGGGGTCAGACGGGCTCGGCGGGTCGCGCTGGGCGGGGCAGGGCCGGGGTGCAAGGGATGCAGCGGGGGTGCAGGACGCAGGTGAGCATGAGCAGGTACCCGTTCTTGAAATTGTTATGTCGTGACGCGTGTAGGCCATCGCAGGGCCAGCCGGGCGGCGGGTTCGGCAGAGGCGCCGACCGGCGGGGAGACCTGCAACATGGGCGGCATGTTGCGCAGTGATCGAAAAAGCGTCAATTCGATTACCGGCCTTCTGTTCGGTGATCGAACACAAAACTAACCAGTTCGTACATTTTGATTGAGGCGCTGACTTTACGCGCGAATAATCCATCCGGCCACAAGAACGAAGGGGTTTTGCGTGCGTTCACGCAGCGACCCGGGTCCGCCGCTGGCCCCCGTGCCCGCACCTTTACCAGGAGCTGAACATGCAGCGTTCCATTGCCACCGTCTCCCTGAGCGGTACCCTGCCGGAAAAACTCGAAGCCATCGCCGCCGCCGGTTTCGATGGCGTCGAGATCTTCGAGAACGACCTGCTGTACTACGCCGGCAGCCCGCGGGAAATCCGCCAGATGTGCGCGGACCTCGGACTGGCCGTCACCCTGTTCCAACCGTTCCGTGACTTCGAGGGCTGCCGCCGCGAGCGCCTGCAGAGGAACCTCGACCGCGCCGAGCGCAAGTTCGACCTGATGCAGGAGCTGGGCACCGACCTGGTGCTGGTGTGCAGCAACGTCCAGGCCGATGCCCTGGCGGACGAACGCATCCTGGTGGACGACCTGCGCCTGCTGGCCGAGCGGGCCGGCGCGCGCGGCCTGCGCATCGGCTATGAGGCGCTGGCCTGGGGCCGCCACGTGAACAGTTGGCAGCAGGTCTGGGACATCGTCCGCCAGGCCGATCACCCGGCCCTCGGGGTGTTGCTGGACAGCTTCCACACCCTGTCGATCAAGGGGGACCCGAGCGGCATCGCCGACATTCCGGGGGACAGGATCTTCTTCGTGCAGATGGCCGATGCGCCGCTGCTGAACATGGACGTGCTGGAGTGGAGCCGGCACTTCCGCTGCTTTCCGGGGCAGGGCGAATTCGACCTGCCGGGCTTCCTGGCGTCGATCCTGCGCAGCGGCTACACCGGCCCGCTGTCCCTGGAGATCTTCAACGACGGTTTCCGCGCTGCGCCGCCCCGTGCCAATGCGGCGGACGGCCTGCGTTCGCTGCTCTACCTGGAGGAGAAGACCCGCGCGCTGCTGCAGAAGGACCCGGTACCGCCGGCCAACCTCGACATGCTCGTTGCACCGCCGCCGGCCAGCCATTACGCCGGGTTGGAGTTCCTCGAGTTCGCCGTGGACGAGGCCCAGGGCGCGAAGCTGGCCGGCTGGCTGGAGCGCCTGGGTTTCGCCCGTGCCGGGCGGCACCGCTCCAAGGACGTGAGCCTGCTGCGCCAGGGGGACATCAACATCGTGCTCAATGCCGAGCCCTATTCCTTCGCCCATGGCTACTTCGAGGCCCACGGTCCTTCGCTGTGCGCCATCGCGCTGCGGGTGGATCACAGCAGCCCCGCCCTGGAGCGTGCCCGGGAGTACCGGGGTCAGCCGTTCCGTGGGCTGGTGGGGCCCAACGAGCGGGAAATCCCCGCTGTGCGAGCCCCCGACGGCAGCCTGCTGTACCTGGTGGAGCAGGCTCCGGCGGGGCAGTCCATCTACGACAGCGACTTCGTGCTCGATGCCAGCACCACCCAGAGCGGCGCCTTGCAGCGCATCGACCACATGGCCCTGGCGCTGCCGGCGGACGGCCTGGACAGTTGGGTGCTGTTCTACAAGAGCGTGCTGGACTTCGAGGCCGACGACGAGGTGGTGCTGCCGGACCCATACGGCCTGGTGAAGAGCCGGGCGCTGCGCAGCCGCTGCAGCAGCATCCGCCTGCCGCTGAACATCTCGGAGAACCGCAACACCGCCATCTCCCACGCGCTTTCCAGCTACCGGGGCTCGGGTGCCCACCACATCGCCTTCGCCTGCGAGGACATCTTTGCCGAGGTGAGCCGGGCCAAGGAGGCGGGGGTGCCGCTGCTGGACATTCCGCTGAACTATTACGATGACCTGGCCGCGCGCTTCGATTTCGATGACGAATTCCTCAGCGAACTGGCCTATTACAACGTGCTCTACGACCGCGACGCCGAGGGCGGCGAGCTGTTCCATGTGTACACCGAGCCGTTCGAGGGGCGCTTCTTCTTCGAGGTCCTGCAGCGCCGCAACGGCTACGCCGGCTACGGAGCGGCCAACGTGGCGGTGCGTCTGGCGGCCATGGCCAAGGCCCGCAGCGGCGCGCCGGTGAAGGCCAGGCTCTGACACGGGTGGCCTGGCGCCGCGTGCGCCAGGCTTCCCCCTCCGGAGCGCGCCGCCCATAATCGGCCGGTTTCCGCAGGCCGCGAGCCCCCCATGACAATAACGACAGAACTGCCAGACACCCCCGCCGACGCCCCCCGCAAAGGACGCAAGAACAACCCCGAGAAGACCCGCGAGGACATCCTCAAGGCGGCCATCGTCGAGTTCGTCCAGCAGGGGCTCTCGGGCGCCCGGGTCGACGCCATCGCCGAACGCATGCAGACCTCCAAGCGGATGATCTACTACTACTTCGGCAGCAAGGAGCAGCTCTACCTGGAGGTGCTGGAGAAGCTCTACGGCGATATCCGTGGCACCGAGGCGCAGTTGCACCTGGCCGAGCTGCCGCCCCGCGAGGCGATCCAGCGACTGGTTGAGTTCACCTTCGACCACCACGACCGCAACGTGGATTTCGTGCGCATCGTCTGCATCGAGAACATCCACTACGGGGAGTACGTGCGGCAGTCCAGGACCATCCGCACCATGAGCAGCACCATCCTCGATGCCATGGGCGAGATCATCCAGCGCGGCCAGGCCGAGGGAGCGTTCCGGCCGGGCATCCAGGCGCTGGACCTGCACCTGCTGATCAGTTCGTTCTGCTTCTACCGGGTGTCCAACCGCAACACCTTCGGGCAGATCTTCGAGATCGACCTCACCGACGAGCAGGTGAAGGCGCGGCACAAGGCGATGATCTGCGAGTCGGTGCTGCGCTTCCTCGCCCAGCCCTGACGCATCTCACCGACATGAACGGGGCGGCATTGGCCGCCCCGTTTCGTTTCAGCCGTTCAGGCTGGCGAAGTGCGCCATCATGCGGTCGGCGTCGGCCGTGTGGCCGCTGAACAGCTCAAAGGCCTTCACCGCCTGGAACACCGCCATGGTGCTGCCATCCAGGGTCTGGCAGCCGATGGCGCGGGCGTCGCGCAGCAGCTCGGTCTCCAGCGGGAAGTAGACGATCTCCGCCACCCACAGGTCGGCGCGCAGCAGTTCGGCCGGCATCGGTGTACCCGGCAGCTTGGCCATGCCGATGGGGGTGGTGTTGACCAGGCCGTCGGCCTCCGCCATGGCGCTGGGCAGATGGCCGCCCAGGGCGGCGCGGCCGGGGCCGAAATGCTGGTTGAGGCTGTCCACCAGGGCCTGGCCACGGGCAGCGTCCACCTCGAACAGGGTCAGGCGCTCGACGCCTTCGGCCAGCAGGGCGTGGGCCACGGCAGAGCCGGCACCGCCTGCGCCCATCTGCACCACCTGGCGGTGCTGCACGCCGGGCAGGCCGCGGCGGAAACCTTCGGCAAAGCCGAGGCAGTCGGTGTTGTGGCCGACGCGCTGGCCGTCCTTCAGCACCACGGTGTTCACCGCGCCGATGCCGGCGGCTTCGGGGGACAGCTCATCCAGCAGCGGGAGGATGGCCTGCTTGCAGGGGAAGGTGATGTTCAGCCCGGTGAAGCCCATCTGCTCGGCGCTGCGCAGCAGGTCGGGGAGGGCGCCGCTGTCCAGCCTGAGGGCATCGAGGTCGATCAGCCGGTAGAGGTAGCGCAGGCCCTGGGCATCGCCCTCGTGCTCGTGCAGGGCAGGGGTGCGGGAAGCCTGGATGCCGGCGCCGATCAGGCCGGCGAGTACGGAATCGGACGGGTTTGACATGGCATTCACTTGGTGTTGAGCAGTTGGCCGAAATGCTGGAGTGCCAGGCTGTAGCCCTGGCTGCCGAGGCCGCAGATGACGCCCACGGCAATGGCGGAAACGAAGGAGTGGTGACGGAAGGCTTCGCGCTTGTGCACGTTGGACAGGTGCACTTCGATGACCGGCAGCTCGACCGCCGCCAGGGCGTCGCGGATGGCCACCGAGGTGTGGGTCCAGGCTGCCGGGTTGATCAGGATGCCGGCACAGCGGCCACGGGCTTCGTGGATCCACTCGATCAACTGGCCTTCGTGGTGGGTCTGCCGGAAGTCCACCGTCAGGCCCAGCCCGGTAGCGGTGCGGGCACACTGGTCGGCGATGTCGGCCAGGGTCTCGTGGCCGTAGGTGGCGGGCTCTCGGGTTCCCAGCAGGTTGAGGTTGGGGCCGTTGAGCACCAGGACGATCGGGGGCATCTCATTCTCCAGGTCATTCACGGCGGGATGGTTTCCACCGTGCGCGAGGAAAATGTACTAACTGGTTAATTCGGTCAATCGACGCCTCACCGGCGCAGCGGCGCACCGGGATTTAGTGTTCGATTATCGGCTGTCAGCAGCCGAGCAACTGACGCTGCCGCAGGGCAGGGGCGCTGGTGGGGAAGACGGGACGGGTCGGTACGAAGCGCGCCAGGGCGTTGGCCGCCGCCACGCGCTGGCGCTGGTAGCCGCTCTGCAGCACGGCCAGGCAGCGCGCTTCGCTGAGGGGCTCGCCCAGCAGGTAGGCCGTGCCGTTGGCGAAGCGTGGGCGGTTGGCCTGCCACCAGGCCTCGACGCGCGCCGGATCGGGCCAGGGGAGGTCGGTGTCCGGGTCCATGTCCACGTTCGGGTCGTCAGGCTCATCGGTGGGGCCGGCGTCATAGTCCGGGACCTGGCGCAGCTCCAGGTCCAGGTCGGCGAGGTCCGCCCCGGTGATCAGGGTGAAGGCTTCGCCGGCCGCGCGGGCAAGGGGCAGTTCGTGCATGCGCTGGATCAGCCAGGGCACCGCCACCGGATCACCGAAGGGGCCGGTGGCCTGGATCACCAGGCGGTGGTGCCGGGGGTCGCCCATCAATGCGCGCAACCATTGGATGCTGGCCTCCCGGGGCTGCCAGCACAGCAGCACACCCAACGCCCGCAGGCGCAGCGGGCCGGGGTGCTCTGCCAGCAGGCGCAGCGGGCCGAGGGCTTCCTCGTCGCCCATCTGCACCGTGGCCCAGTTGGCCCAGAAACGCAGCGACATGTCGTCGTGCAGGCGGTGGGCGCGGATGGCGGGCATCAGGTCCCGCCGCCGCAGTTCACCGGCTGTACGCGCCGCGCGTGCCAGTACGCCAGGGTCGCTGTGGGCGAGGCCGGCCAGCAAGGCCGGGCCGGGATCACGCCGGTGCATGCCGCAGGCCGCCAGGCCCAGGCGCCGGAACAGCGGCTCGGGCGAGGCCAGGAGGCGCTCGATCCAGGGTTCGACGGTCGCCCACTCCAGCCAGCCCAGCGCCGAGGTGAAGCCACGCTCGCCGTCCGGCGCCTTGCGCAGGTGCTCGGCGAGGCTCGACAGCGCCGGGCCGTTGCCGGCCATGAAGGCCAGTGCCGTGGCGGCGAACACTTCGCCGGTGGCGTGGGGCGACAGCGCCTTGAGCAGCAGGTCGAGCCCCTTGAGCCCGGCGATCAGCAACCCGTCCAGGTGCGCTTCGATGCGGCTGTCGAGGGTGCGCAGGTGCTTGAGGTCGTAATGTGGCGCACGCACGGCGTAGTCGCGCAGGCTGGCGAGGAAGCCGGCTTCTTCGGCGTGTTGGTCGAGGACGCGCAAGACAGGCTGGCTCATGCGTTCACCGCACTGGAGAGCACCGGGAAAAAGGCGAAGGGCGTATCAGTAGCTGGCATCGTCATAATCCACGACCGTCCAGTGCTCGCCGTCGGCGGTATAGGCGAGGTGCCGGTTGCCGATGGACCAGAGCACGCCGTCCCCCTTGGTGAGGTAGGACGCCGAGCCCGTGCCGGCCGAGCCGATATCGGCTTTCTTCAGCTCGCCGTCGATGATCCGGTAGACGCCCCTGGAGGACGCGACGAACAGCGTCCCGTCGAAGGTCTGCACCCCCCACAGGTCTTCGCTGAAGTCACTCAAGTCGATGAAGTCCCATTGGTCCCCTCGGCCGAAGAGCACGACGCCCGCCTGGCCGACGACATAGGCGGTGCCGTCTTCGCTGCAGTGCACGCCCTGCAGGGCCACGGAGGTCGGGCTTTCCAGGGCCTGCCAGTGCTGGCCGTCGAAAATCCAGATTTCGCCATCCATGCCGACGGTGTACAGCTCGTTCGCCGCGAAGCCGTCGATGGCGTTGAAGCCCTTGATGCCCTCGCGATTGAGGATGGCATCGGCGATGGATTGCCAACTGCCGTCGTCGTTGCGCCGGTAGACCTGACGTTGCATGCCCGCGGCATAGTGCGTGCCGGCGATCAGGCGCATGTCGCGCAGTGGGCCGAAATCACCCGGCCCGGCGATGCGTTCGGTGCTCCTGTTGGAGCCCTGGAAGACGTGGATGTCGCCATCGAGCCCCATCGACAGCAAGGTCAGGGGGGGCGTCGTCGCACTGATCGCGGTGGTGGCCCAGTCGATCATGAAGTGCACAAAGGCACCGTCCTTCCAGCGCAGCACCTTGGTGTGATCGACGTTGCGTTCGTTCAGCTCGGTGACCTGGGCGCTGATGAACACCAGGTCGCGCCTGACTATCGAGCACCTGGCAAAGGTTACGTTTCCGTTGTTCATGCTGTTCACATCACTCTTCAATCGTCATCCATCGATTCGAGCTGCGTGGCGCCCCATTCCTTCTGCTCGTCCTTGAGCGGCGAACGGTCCGCGCGCAACGGCGTCTTGTCGTCAGTTACACCCACTTGCTTGTGGTAATTGTCGAGCTGGGCGGCAAGGCAGGCTTCGCTACAGGGTTTGCCGTCCTTGCCGGAGGTGGGGAAGGTCTTCTGGTGGGCGAATATCCCGGTCTTCTTCGCGGCGCCGTAGTTCCAGGCATCGTCCTTGCCGCCCATCTGCGACCTCGGGCCGCCGGCACTCTCCGGCACCATGTAGCCTTTCTCGGCCGTGTTCTGGATGGCGTGCATGTTGCCGTGGGTGCCCGTATAGCGTGACCCCGTGACGCACACGCAGGGCGCGCGCGTATCGTCGTATGCGCTGAAGCCGCTCAGACGGGTCTTGTCTTTCCTGCCGCCGGCTTCGGTGAAGCAGTGGACTTCCACGAGGTGGTGCGGGGTCTCGCCTTCGCAGCAGCCCGTCTGGTTTTCCGTCGCGCGAGCGGTGTAGGGCACCAGCATGCATTTCTTGGCGTTCTGACAGGCATCGTCCTTGCAGTCCTTGTCGTGGTCCCCGGAGCACTTGTCCTTGACGTTCTTGCGCTCCTCCTCGCAACCCTTGCCCGGTGCTCCCGTGGCCACTTCGTCGATGTAGGGCCAGGTGGGTGTGTTGCCGGGGAAGGAGGCATGGTTGTGGGTGGTCAGGTCCATCATCCTCACGACGTTGAGGCTTTCGAACTTCACGTTCATCGACCAGGCGGTGAAGTAGACCTTGCCCTTGATCTTGCTGGTGACCACGCCCTTCTTGGGGGCGCAACCCGCCTCGTCGCCGTAGCTGGTCTTGAAGTAGCTCTTGTTCTTGAGCATCACTTCCTGGCCGGAGATCTTGATCGTCCGGGTGCCGTTCGTGGTGTCCTTGGCCATCCCGGTGTTGGGGTAGGGGATGGGCACGCCGGTGGGGGTGGGAGGTGCCTGTGGGGGCGTGAAACAGACGTCGGGGAAGCAGGCCACGGACTTGCCGTCGGCTGCCTTGCACGAGACCTCCATGTTGTTCGCGTAGACCTGGTTGGCCATCAGGCAGCCCTCACATGTTGATAGCTCAGCAGGGCGACCGCTCGCTGGCCGGCATCGTTGCCCAAGTGGCAGAGGATGTTGTTGCCGGGGCTGTAGCCCTTGCGGCTGGCAGCGTGCGCCAGCACCAACAGCGCCGGGCCTATCGCCGCGCCGCATTCGCCTATGCAGTCGGCGGGATGCCAGAGGTCGAAGAACTCCGTGCGTACCCGCAGGTTGCGGCTGAGCGCGAGGGACGCTTCCTTGAAGTAGTACTGCTCCCCCGAGAGGTCGGTGAGGCGGTAGTCGTAGGACTCCATGCTGGAACCGGATTCCTGCAGTGCGGCGCGCAAGGCCTGGGTGAGGCCATCCGCGCGCAGGGGCATGTCGAGCGACTCGACGGTGGCAGGCTCCATGCCGAACCCCAGGCCCGTGCAGAGCAGTTGGGGGTGGTCGTCCGCGACCGGGGCGCAGAGGCTCACCGCAGCGGCGCCTTCTCCGGGGATGAAACCGTTCGAGTTGAGGCTGGTGAGCAGGCGATCCCGTCGTTCATAGGCTTCCATGACCGGGGCGTTGAGAAACGAGTCGACGCCCGCGATGAGCACATGGCGGTGGCCGAGTTCATGGATCAGCTTGCGCGCATTGAGCAGCCCCACCGCCGCACCGACACGGCCGCGGGCGATGAAGCTCGAACCGGCGTGGAACTCCACCCCCAGCTCTTTCTGGATGCCGCGAATCAGGCGCGGGCCGAGGTCGGCGAGTCGGGCGGGCCTGTCTTCTTCGGCAATGCAGAGCAGCAACGGGGTCTTCGAGGGATCGAGGCCAGGCGTGGAGGCGATTGCTTCGGCAATGGCCCTGGCCGCCATCTTCACCAGCTTGGTCTGGCCGCGCCAGGCCTCTTCGAGCTGCACACTGGAGCCGACCAGCCACTCGCCGCCCTTGTCGAGGAAACGGGTGTCCTGGAAGTTGTCGATGGCGCAGCGTATCGCTGCACAGGTGGACAGGGCGTCATGGCCGACAGCCGTGACCATCCCGACGCCCTTGATAACGAGTGCCTGCATCACGGATTGCCTTCCTTGTGCCGCAGCATGGCCAGGGAGGGGGAGTAGGTCTTGCCAAGCTCTCGCGCCCGCCACCATGCACGGGAACGTGAACCGACCAGCAACTGCTCCACCTCGAACATGTTCCGCCTCAACGCCCGGCTCGCACGCCAGGTGATCTCCACCTTGCCGGCGTCGGTGTCCACCACCAGCGTGTCGATCACCGCCTGCACCGTTTCGTGGCCACCCTTCTTCAGGAAGAACGTCACCGGCACCTGCATCCTCGGCACCTTGAAGCCGGCGCGCTCCTGTTGGGTGAGGTTGAGCAGCAGCACGTCCTCGCCGCCCTGCAGGTACTCGGTCTGCTGGTCCGGCGGGGCGGCCTGGTAGTAGCGGGTGTCGAAGTCCGGCGGCAGGAAGGGGAAGTGGTCCGCCAGCCAGGCGTCGTCATAGGTGCCGGCGTGGCCGATGCGCGGCTGCCAGTGGCGGCCGATGGGGCCGAGGGCCATGGGGGTGAAGTCGCCGTGGGGGCTGTCGATGGGTTGGCCGAGGGCTTCGGTGCTGGGCATGGGCATGCCGACGATGTCGGCGGTGCTGGCGCTCCTCGGGTACCAGCCGCGGCCGGCCGGGTTGGCCAGGTAGCTGTCGGCGAAGTCGGGGCGGTCGGCCATGGCGTGGCTTCCGCCGAAGGCGTGGGCATAGCCGATGTCCTGCTCGATGAAGGGCTGCGGGGCTCCCGGGGCCGCACCGAGGGCACCGGGCACCCACTGGCGGGGGCCGAGCACGCTGAAGGCCTTGCTGACCCGGCCGACGCGGATGCCGGCGGTGATCTGGGTGGCGGGGCGCCCGTTGGGTGCATGGGCCTTGCCCATCACCAGCACGTCGCAGAAGGGTTTGACCGGGGCGAAGTCCATTTCCTGGCGCGGTGCCGAGAGGCCGGGTTCGCCGACGTATTCGTCGGCCATCAGCAGCGGGCGCTGGACCTCGGCCAGGCTCGCCTCGCGGCCGTCCAGGGGCAGGTCGAAGGTGCCCTTGGCGACCACCACCAGGGATTCCCGGCCATCCGGGGCCAGGCCCTGGGTGTAGGCAACCATCAGGCGGGTGGCGTTGAGCAATTCCATGGGCGCGGCTCTGTCAGTTGATCTGCACCGAACCGCCCTTGATGCGGTTGACGCCCGAGGAGCGGCTGGAAAGGTAGGCGCCCTTGATCAGCACCTTGCCTTCGCGGGTCAGGGTGATGCTGGCCTTGCCGCAGCGCAGGACGATCTCGCGCTCGGCGGAGAACTCCAGGCGTTCGCCGTCGATGTGGGCCACCGCTGGTGCCTGGCGGGTCTCCGGCAGGCGCTGGATGCGGCCGATGACCAGCGGGCGGGACGGGTCGCCGCCGACGAACATCAGCGCCACCTGGGTGCCGATGTCATCGCGGGCGAGCACGGCGGTGGTGGTCGCGGCGATGCCGGTTTCCGATGGGCAGCCGGGGAAGGCCACCACGGGGCTGGATGCCTCGGGGACATCGAGGAGGACGCCGATCACCACGCCGTCGAGGCGGGTGGCAGCCGGGGTGTGGGTGTGGACTGTCATGTGCTACTCCCTGGCCGCAGGGCCTAGTTCTGCAGGATCTTCTGGCCTTTCACCACGACGTTCTTGCTGGCCTTGACGTTGATCGCACCGGAGCCGTCGAGGGTGATGTTCTTGCCGCTGATGACGATGGTGCCGTCCTTCTTCATGGTGATGCTGGCGGAGCCGGTGACCAGGGTGATGGAGTCGCCGGCATTGAGCGAGAAGTGCTTGCCCACGTCCAGGCTGTCGCTCTGGCCCACGCTGGTGCTGCGGTTCTGGCCGACGCTGCGGGACTCGTTCCTGCCGATGCTGGTGGTCTGGTTGGCACCGATGTCCACGCTTTCGTTGCTGCCCACGCTTTCGGTGCGGTTGCTGCCGATGGTGATGGTCTCGTTGCTGCCGACGCTCTCGGTGCGGTTGGCACCGATGGTGATGCGCTCGTCGGCGCCCACGCTTTCGGTGCGGTTGCTGCCGATGGTGATGGTCTCGTTGCTGCCGACGCTCTCGGTGCGGTTGGCACCGATGGTGATGCTCTCGTTGCTGCCGACGCTCTCGGTGCGGTTGACGCCGATGGTGATGGTCTCGTTGTTGCCGACCTGCTCGGTGCGGTCGACACCGATGGTGATGGTCTCGTTGTTGTCCACCGTTTCGGTGCGGTCGTGCTTCACGTGCACCGTTTCGTCGTGGTCGATGGTCTTGGTGCGGTCGTGGCCGACCCAATGGGTCTCGTCGTTCTCGACCTCGATGTCCTGGTTCTTCTCCGCGTGGATGAAGAGCTGCTCCTCGCCCTTCTTGTCCTCCATGCGAATCTCGTTGAAGTTGGCCGGTGTGCCGCCCTTGCTGGAGCGGCTCTTGATCCCGCTCTGAGTGGCGTTGGCGGGCAGGTCGTAGGGCACGGTCTGCTCGGCGTTGTACACGCGGCCGGTGATGATCGGGCGGTCAGGGTCACCTTCGAGGAAGCTGACGATCACCTCCTGGCCGATGCGCGGGATCTGGATGTGGCCCCAGTTCTTGCCGGCCCAGGACTGGGAGACGCGAATCCAGCAGGAGCTGTTCTCGTTGGACTGGTCGTGCCGGTCCCAGTAGAAATGCACCTTCACCCGGCCGTACTGGTCGGTCCATATCTCCTCACCCTTGGGCCCGACCACCATGGCGGTCTGCGGGCCCTGGACGATGGGCTTGATGGTGGTCGGCATCGGCCGGAAAGCTTGCCCGGCGTCGATGCATTCCAGGTCGCTGTCGTACTGCAGATCACCACCGGAACCGGTCTCGTAGGCTTCCTGGCTGACCGCGTAGCGGGCGCCGATGATCAGGTACTCGCGGTTCTGGTCGTCTCGGGGGTAGCCGGTCATCTTGAACAGGTGGCCGGCACCCAGGCCGCGCGCATTGGTGCGCAGTTGCACGCGCTCGTACTGGGTCTGGATGGCCTGGATGCGGTTGCGTGCGTACTGCTCGCCGTCGCCGGTCTGCACGTATTCGCCGGGGTAGTCGTAGAGCGGATGGTCGGCGTTGCTGTGGCTGCGGCTGACGCTGGAACGCACCTCCAGGCGTGCGCTGGGACGCTTGAAGTCGTAGTCGTTGAGCGCCAGGGAGCCGGGCTGCACTTCCTGCGCCAGGTGCCAGTCGTAGACGTGGTCACGCTCGCGCATCTGGTCTTCGAGGGGGTAATAG